>JAGWVE010000093.1 GCA_018971025.1 Bacteroidota bacterium
AAAAATAAATATGGCGATTGGTTTAACGGTAGGCACTAAAAGCACCACCGCACTGGATTGGAATAGCGCTGCCGATCCACGCGCCGATTATTATAAATACCTACCTAGTTATTTCAAAGATTCGGCGCTGCATGCACTTATAAACGCGGAGCTTTTGCAAAATCCAAACAAAGGACAACTAGACTGGACGGGGCTTTACACCCTTAATGCATCTAGCATAGACCCTGTAATGATAACGGGCACACCAAATGTAATACTTCAAAAAAGAGCTGCAGTTATTGTAGAAAATAGAATAGACAATCAAAAAACAATCGCTGCTTCACTTGTCTACCAATCACCAATGGGAACTGCGGGGCTTTTTACGGCTGGCATCAATACACAACTAGAGCAGCATCATTTCTATAAAAAAATACAAGATTTATTAGGGGCCAATTATTATGTAAACCTCAATCAATTTGCAGAAGACGCTCTGCAAATTAGAACAGATGTAAACCAATATGACGTAGAAAACCCCAATCAAATTATTCAGCAAAATGGAAATTTTGGTTACAACTATCAAGTATTGTTGTCACAAACAGAAGCTTTTATGCAGGGTAGTTGGGTGTTTAATCGGGTTGATATTTTTACTGGTCTACAAATTACAGGTAATAGCTTTTTTAGAAATGGGCTTGTAAAAAACGGACTGTTCCCGCAAAATTCTAAAGGGGCTTCATTTGCGTATCACTTTACCAGTCCTGCATTTAAGCTTGGTGCTACCTATAAATTAAGGGGTCGACATTATTTTAAACTAGAACTTTTGTCGGAGTCAAAAGCGCCCTTGTTTGACAATGTTTTTATAGCACCCAAATTGCGAGCAACGGTAACGGATAATATAAATTCCGAAAAAATAAGATCGGCATTACTTGGGTATCAGTACCAATCCGATTTTTGTAAAATAGGGGTTCGGGCTTTTTTAATTACACAAAATAAAGCACAGGATGTACTTACTTTTTACCACGACGGCTACCACAGTTTTGTAAATTATGCATTAACAGGGATCAATAAAAAAATGCAAGGCCTAGAAGCCAGTGTCGATTTTTCTTTACGTGAAAGTTTGTCGATACAACTTATTGGGTCGCTTAGTGATTACCGGTATAGTTCCAGACAACAACTAGTGGTGAGTTCTGATAACGATGCTGTTGTACTTGAAAAAGGCACGGTCTACGTTCAAAATTTTAAAGTCGCGCGCACACCTCAAAGAGCCGCTGCCATTCATTTGTCTTATAGGCCAGGCTCTTTTTTTGCAACCATTAGCGCGCATTATATGGATAAACGCTGGATGTCATTTAACCCCATTCGCCGGACCTATAGCGCTCTTGCAACACTTGATACCGCTAGTGCATTAAGAACAGAGATTACAGCTCAAACACAGTTGCCTGCTATGTTTACCCTTGGCGCACTCATAGGTCAATCTTTTAGATGGTACGCAACAAAAAGCAAGTCAGCGCATACGGTTATGTACACCATAAGTGTAAACAATGTACTGCAATCAGGTCCTGTGATTATGGGTGGATACGAGCAACTTCGTTTTGATGTTGCAGGCCTCGATATAAAAAAGTTTCCGCCTAAATATTTTTTAGGCTATGGGTTTAATTTTTCTGCTACTATTTCTTATTCTTTTTAATTCAAGTGTATGTCTGTTGCATCCGGTTTTATTGGGTTTAAAAATGTTTGTATACAGTGGATTTGTATCTTTTTTTTATGGGGTAGTTTTTGCAATTGCGAAAAAGTTTGGGATGCCCCACCACTATATACAGGACCGGCGTTAAAAGCCAATATGTCTATCAAAGACCTACTGCGCCTGCATATCCCCAATAATTTTGAACAAATTGGTGCCGATTATATTATTGAAGGAACGGTAACCGCCAACGACAAAACGGATAATTTTTATAAGTCCATTATTATTCAGGACTCCACAGCGGCTGTTACCATCAAACTAGATGGCTATAATTTATTTTCAAAATATGCCCTCGGGCAAAAAGTGGGTGTTGCGCTTAATGGGTTATGGCTTTCCGATTATGCGGGCATGACGCAAATTGGAGTAGGGGTAGATAAAACGGATCCGGCATCTCCATTTTTACTCGGTATCCCACAGCCGCTTATGAACCGCTACATGAGTCTTTTAGCGGGTGGTAAATTAATAACACCCATGCATGTTTTGGCCACCGGACTTGTAGATAGTTTAAAAGGATGTCTCGTTGCCATAGAGCAGTTAGAATTTGTGGTGTCAGATACAGGCAAGCCTTATTCCGATTTGGTTAATCAACTGCCCACAAGTCACACACTTCGCACTTGTTCTATAGGAAATTTATATTTGCGCACTAGCGGTTTTGCTTCATTTGGAAATGCATTAACGCAAAGAGGCAACGGAACAGCGACGGGCATTTACACTGTTTTTAGAACCCAAAAACAGCTAGTCATTAGAGACACTTCAGACATGCGTTTAACCGGGCTCAGGTGCAGCGTAACAGGCCCTAAAACTTTATTTTCCGAAGACTTTATGAGTGCAGTAACGGACAGTAATTTTGCTGCAGCTGGGTATAAAAATATTTCCGAAGTTGGCGGCAAATATTTTACGGCTAAAAAAACATCTGCCAATACCTATCTCGAAATTTCGGCTTTTGCAGCCAGACAAAATGTGGTGATATCCTGGCTTATTTTACCGCCCATTAATCTCGATCATTCGGCCAACGAAATTTTACATTTTGACACCAAAGATGGCTTTGACAATGGCGCAATTTTGCAGGTCATGGTATCCACTAATTATGATGGCACGGGTAATCCAGCCAAAGCAAAATGGACGCTACTTCCGGCTGTAATGTCCAAGGGCAATGCAAGTGGTTTTGCACCCCAGTGGATGTTTTCCAACAATCTAGATTTGAGTAAGTTTAAAGGGAATATTTACATCGCTTTTAGGTATGAAGGTAATGACCCCTCGGCCGCCATAGGTAAGCTTACCACCAGTTTTAGGCTCGATAATATTATCGTACAGGGTAATTAACCCAAAATTTGTGTCATCCTGTCAGAAATAGTGCTAAAAAGTTGGCTTGGTACTTTATTTGTATAAGTTGGCTACAAATAACTGAACTATGCAAAAAGGACAAATACGCGTACAAACGGAAAACATCTTTCCCATCATTAAAAAATTCTTGTACAGTGACCACGAAATCTTTTTACGTGAGTTAGTGAGTAATGCGGTAGACGCCTCTCAAAAAATTAAAACCCTTTCTTCTATTGGCGAAGCCAAAGGAGACCTTGGGGAACTTCGTATAGACGTG
>JAGWVE010000044.1 GCA_018971025.1 Bacteroidota bacterium
GATTGGGGTAAAGACAAAACATTTAACCCTACAACCATAAAGTCTAAAACGCTTTTATGTATTGATAGTTGGAATGCAGCAGGGTATTTTGAAAATGCATTTTACACAGAGCCATTTAAAAATGTATTATTAAAAAATAGTTTTGCAACCATTGATGTTATACAACCAAAGATTGCTACCCATCAATTAAAAGTAAAGAGTCCTTTACTTTCGCCCACGCAAACCATTTGTTTACTTGGAGATTCCAAGCATTTACATGCCTGGGATGCTAAAGATCCTATTTTACTTTCACGAAACAGTGGAGAAGATTACTTTTCAGTATCGCTAGATTTATCAAATGCAACATTTCCCATTGCCTATAAATATGGGATTTACGACGTTGTAAAAAAGTCATTTGTTGTTTTTGAAAATGGCAATAATAGGATTTTAACAGATGCTGCAAGTGAAGATAAATTTGTTGTAGTGAATGATGGGTTTACTTATTTACCAAACAATACATGGAAAGGAGCAGGGGTTGCGATTCCAGTATTTAGTTTACGCTCCGAAAGTGGACTTGGTGTTGGAGAATTTGCAGACATAAAATTATTAGTGGATTGGGCAAAAAAAGTTGGCCTTAAAAAAATTCAATTGCTGCCCATTAATGATACCACGGCAACGCATTCATGGAAAGATTCGTATCCATACGCAGCCATTTCTGCATTTGCACTCCATCCACTTTATATTCATCTTGACAGTTTAATTCCTGCTTCTAATAAAAAATTAACAGCAAAAATTGCAGAGGCAAAACAAAAGTTAAATGCACTTTCTGTTGTTGATTATGAGGCAGTAGCAAGTATTAAATATGAAATTTTAGATGAAATCTATGCGCTAACTGGTGCTAAAACACTTGCTAGTAAAGGATTTAAGGCGTTTTATACCAAACACCAGCATTGGTTGGAATCCTATGCAGCTTTTTGTTATTGCAGGGATCAGTTTGGCACCATCGATTTTAATGCATGGCCCAAACACAATTCCTATTCAGAAACTGATTTTAAAACACTCGTTGATTCGGATGCATCTGTAAAAACAGTTGTAGAAAAATATTATTTTATTCAGTACCTACTCGATGTTCAATTAAGAGAGGCTACTGCTTATGCGCATGAAAACGGTGTAATCGTAAAAGGAGATATTGCCATTGGTGTGTATAGATATGGTGTAGATGCTTGGCAACATCCTAATTTATTTCACATGGATATGCAGGCTGGTGCTCCGCCCGATGACTTTGCTGTTGCCGGTCAAAACTGGGGTTTTCCAACCTACAATTGGGACGCAATGACCACCAATGGTTTTGCTTGGTGGAAGCAACGCTTTGAGCAAATGAGTGTCTATTTCGACGCGTTTAGAATTGATCATATTTTGGGTTTTTTCAGAATCTGGAGTATTCCTATGGACGCTGTCGAAGGAATTTTAGGACATTTTGTTCCTGCGATTCCTGTTCATGAAAATGAATTAAAAGAGCGTGGTATTCATATTAGCGCGCATGATTATGCAAAGCCTGTCATTACTGAAAAAGCTTTATGGGATTATTTTGGTTATGATAATGAAGCCGTAAAAGCTGAATTTCTAACCTACGATGGTTTTGGAAAATATACTTTAAAGCCTGCTTTTGCAACCCAGCGTTTGGTTGAAAAACATTTTGCTGCACTGCCTCTAAGTGATTATAACAATAAAATAAAACATGGCTTGTATCATTTGATTAGCAATGTGATTTTTATTGAAGCAAAAGAAAAACAATACGCTGGAAAAAATTATTATCACCTTAGATTTGGTATCGAAAATACGGCTGCTTTTAAAGAGTTGGATCAGTCAATTCAGCACCAGCTTAAAGAACTATACGTCGATTATTTTTTTAGAAGACAAGACGATTTTTGGAAAAAAGAAGCACTTAATAAACTGCCTGCACTCAAGCTTGTAACCAATATGCTTGTTTGTGGCGAAGACCTTGGTTTAGTGCCTTCCTGTGTTCCAGACGTAATGCATCAATTAGGACTTTTAAGCCTCGAAATACAAAGGATGCCTAAAAATCCGCATACACCCTTTTTCCATCCTAAAGATGCGCCATATTTAAGCGTGGTTACGCCTTCTACCCATGATATGAGTACCATCAGAGGATGGTGGGAAGAAAATGCTCATCAAACCCAGGCTTTTTACAACCAAATTTTAGGTCAATCTGGTAAGGCGCCACAGTTTTGTGAAGCGCCTATTAATAAGGCTATTGTTATGCAGCATTTGTATGCGCCTGCTATGTGGAGTACTTTCCAGTTGCAAGATTTATTGGGCATGGACGCTGATTTACGCAGACAAAACCCGAGCGACGAACGCATCAATGTACCTGCTAACCCAACACATTACTGGCAGTACCGTATGCATATGACCCTCGAAAATTTATTGGAGCAAACTACTTTTAACAACGAACTACATACCTCGATTGTAGCGAGCGGTAGAGCATAAGAGGGCTATTGTTTATCCTTTCTGCTTTATATTTGCTTTACCTAAAAAGTAAGCATTGCAACTTCATTATAAATCAATCGCGTTACCCTTCGAGTATCCATTTACCATTTCTAATGGACGTACTAAAACGCATCAGCCATCTTTAGTTGTTTCATTATCGCTGGGTAATTTTACAGGTTTTGGAGAGGCGCCTGCCATTGTTTATTACAATGTGACCGTCGAAAAAATGATCGAAGACCTCGAGTCAAAAAGAGCGATGGTAGAAAAGTTTGCACTCACAGATCCAGCCCGCTACTGGCATTACCTTCATCATTTATTTCCAAACAATCCCTTTTTAGTTTCGGCACTAGATATGGCCTGCTGGGATTTATATGGTAAAATGAAAGGGCTGCCACTCTATAAATTATGGAATACAAAATGGGAAAATACACCCATCACAGATTATACCATTGGCATTGATACCATTTCTACAATGGTTGAAAAAATGAATGCCAAACCATGGCCAGTGTATAAAATAAAACTTGGTACACAGGAGGACATTGAAATTATGGAAGCCCTAACAGCTGCTACTAATGCGGTTTTTAGAATTGATGCCAATGCTGGATGGACCACCGAAGAAGCGCTTACAAAAATTCCAATGCTCGCAAAGATGGGGGTCGAATTTATTGAACAACCACTAGCTAAAGACAATTGGGAAGGTATGAAAATACTGTATGAAAAATCGGAACTTCCTTTATACGCCGATGAAAGTTGCGTGATGGAATCTGATGTTCAAAAATGTGCAGGACATTTTCATGGTATTAATATTAAGCTTACTAAATGTAGTGGCCCTACACCTGCACTGCGCATGATTGAAACGGCCCGTTCACTTGGGTTAAAAGTTATGATGGGCTCTATGAATGAGTCTACGCTTGGCTCTGCCGCCATTGCGCATTTTTTGCCTCAACTAGATCATGTTGATATGGATGGACCGTTATTGCTATCTGATGACATTGCAACTGGTATTACATTTGATAACGGTATTGTTACCATAACAGATAAGCCTGGCCTTGGCGTAACGCTACTTTAAAATATTGACAATGACTCCAGCGCGTTATAACCGAATGTTATCGGTAATAAAAAATAGACAAATCAATTTAACGGTGGTGATGGAAAATGTAAATGATCCTCACAATATATCGGCAGTGATGCGTACTTGTGATGCTGTTGGTATTCAGGATTTGTATATCCTTAATACCAAAATTGCAAAGCATGATTATTTTGGTGTTAAAAGTAGTAGCAGCGCAGCTAAATGGTTAACCGTTCATCAGTTTACAGATGCCAAAGCATGTTTTGAAGCATTAAGGAAAAACTACAATAAAATTTACACTACACATTTATCTTCCGATGCGGTGAGTTTATATGATATCGATTTTACAGATTCAGTAGCGCTTGTTTTTGGAAATGAGCATGATGGCGTAAGTGAAGAAACCATTGCTATGGCTGATGGTAATTTTATTATTCCACAATTAGGATTTATACAGAGCTTAAATATTTCGGTGGCTTGCGCGGTATCCATATATGAAGCGCATCGTCAAAAAATGGCTGCGGGTCATTACAAAGAACAGTCCATGTCTAAAGAGCGTCAGGACGCTTTATTGCGTGACTGGGGTGTAGAAGACTGATGCTTTTGTTTTGTTAAATACGTAAGACTCACGTTTAATTCAAATCCAATAAGTAGGATGAGTGAGTTGATATACATCAGGAGCATAATAATTAATACCGTTCCAATGGATCCATATACTCTATTATAATTGGAGCTTGCAAACATGTCTACCCAGTATGAAAATATCAATGTGGTGAGTAGGGTAAGTGTTGTTGCTAACAATGATCCTGGCGAAACAAATGGCCATTTCTTTTTTACAGAAGGTGCATAAGTATAGATAAGTGAAATGCCCGTAAATAATAGACCAATAATGATGGACCAGCGTACGCCATTCCAATAAGGTAGTGTTGTTTTTCTTTTTAACTGAAATAAACTTCTTACAAGTGCTGCCAGTTGCTCTTGACCAATTAAAATTAAAGAAGAGGCAATAATGAGTACAATTAAAATGGCTGTTAGTCGGATGGCTCTCCAACGCCTATGCATGAAAAATCCTTTTTGTTCTTGAATGGATCTATCAAATGTTCTGATAATGCCCATCATAGCATTGGAAGCATAAAAGATGAGTAAAAGAAAACCAAAAGAAAATATACCTACGTGCTTAACGAGTAAATCGTTGATTAGATTTTTGATAAACGAATAGGTTTGGCTATTGGGTGTAATGTCTTTAAATAGTTTTAATACTTGTGCCTCTACCTTAAATGAAGTTGGAAAGTAGGGTATGAGTGAAAACAAAAATAACATGGCCGCTGGTAATGCCATAATCAGGTTAAACGTAATGGCAGAAGCTCTTTCGTTTAATCCTACTTTATTGATTTGTCTGAAAAAAAATAGTACAACATCATACACGGGCATACCCTGAAAGCCAGGTATCACCATCGTTTTACTTTTTTTTACAACGTAATCGATAGGCCCCCATGTTAATATGATGCGGTGTAATTTTATCACGGGGTTTGATTTTTTTTGGCCATATAAATATCAAGCGCTTTTTGATATTCTATCGCATATTTGTTATGCTCTTCATAAGTTGGACTAAAATGGTGCATACCACTAAAGTCACTTTTAGCAACAAAATATAAATAGTTGGTATTTGGTGCATTGAGTACAATGTCTATTGTTGCAGGGAGTGGGGTACAAATTGGCCCTGGTGGTAATCCTTTTTTACGGTAGGTATTATACGGAGATGGACTTGATAAATACTTTTCGTAAATACGTGTGATGGTAAAATCTTTGAGGGCGTATTTAATAGTAGGACAGGCTTGTAATGGCATGTCTTTGGCAAGCCTATTAATATACACACTGGCTATTTTATATTTGTCAGAAACAACATTGGTTTCTTCATCTACAATGGACGCTAATGTATAGGCTTCAATATCTGTTAAATGTTTTGACTGTAGTTTATTGCGTCGGTCTATATGATCCCAAAATTTTTCTTGGTAAGACTTTAATTTGGTTAAAATTTGTTTGAATGGGGTGTCCCAATAAAACTGATACGTATCCTGAATTATGATAGCGTAAAAAGTACTTGTGTCTACACCAAAGGGTTGCAACGAATCGTTACTCGTAATAAATTGCATGACGGTAGTAGAATCGGTAGAAAACTGATTGCCTATCAATTGCGCAAAGTCTTCTTTGGTTCTTAATTTGTTAATCACCAGTTTTACTTCTGCTACACGACCGTTTTTAAGCATTCTTGCTATTTGCCATGCTGTTTGACCTTGTTTTAATTGGTACTTGCCAGGTCTTACAACTTCCCAGTTAGGAATTACTTTGGAAAGTATCCATAGCCCCAGACCATTTTTAATCATGCCATTTTCATTCAAGTATTTGATGACGGCTCCTTTTTTTACAATAGACTGATCTACGGTAAAGGATTGTTGGGCTCCTGAAAAATTAGTAATAGGTGAAAATATACTCCAGGTTGTAACAATGCTTGCTACCACCATTAATAATATGAGTATTGTTCCTATTTTTTTCATTGTTTCAATTTAAACAAAAAACCCTGACTGCAAGTACAGACAGGGTTTTAAATATCAAAAGTTTGAATTATTTTTTTGTGGTATCTGCAGTAGCAGTTGTTGCCGGGTTTGCGGCAGGAGCGGAAGGCGCTGTGCTAGAAGTGTTTACTTTTTGTAGTAGAGAATCTTCTGGAGCTGCACTGGTGCCGCCTTTTAAGAAAAGGGTAGAAAGCAATGCTAAAATAGCAATGATAGCTGCAAACAACCAAGTTCCTTTTTCTAAAACGTCAGTGGTTTGTTTAACACCCATAAATTGGTTGCTAATGCCACCTACATTACCTGATAATCCACCACCTTTTGGGTTTTGAATTAATACTACAAAACCTAAAGCTACACAAGCAGCTACTATTAACACTAGAAACAAAATAGTCATCTTATAATCCTTTTAATTGTTGAATCTTGGCAGCAAAATAAACGGATTTTTCAGGATTTATGAAACTTAATTTTTGGTAGAGCTGAATTGCCTTTTCTCTGCGGCCCTGTTTTCCAAGTACTTCTGCCATCGTTTCGGTTACAACCTCCCTAGATTCGTTCGATTTTTCGGCAATGGTGACCACTGCCTTTTCAATGTCTGATTCACTAGAAAAGGGGGTATCCGCCTCCGTTTCAGCCGCTGTTGGGCCTTCTGGAGCAGGATGTTTGACCTCTTTTAGCCAATCTGTGAACTTCTTGAGTTTGGTTGACAATTCGTCTTGATGACCCTGATTTAGGTCTATTTTGATGCCTTGTGAGGCAAAATAATCGATTGTATGGTATAAAACCGGTGATTCTATCTCCAAAATTTGGTCTGGCGATACTGGTTTGTTATAATCTGCGAGCTGTTTGCTAATAATATTACTAATAGCTGAAGGGACAGGGGCGGTAAGCAGGTGCTGAAACCAACCGGTATTTCCGATGGCCAGGGCAGCTTTACTCGGTTCTGTGCTCTTTTGATGCTTTTTAGCCGCTGCTAATACGGTTGCTGGGGCAAAAAACGGGTATTGTTTATGGAGGGTTTCTAGTAATTCTACAGAAACAGCATTCAGGTTTTCTTTGCCTGTCAGGTGTTTTGCAACTAAATTACTTGAATGACTCATGTTAAATAAATAGAGGTTAAATGTACAAATAGATTACCAGTTTGAGAAAATACGGTTAAACATATCATCGGTTAAGCTTCTAACCATTTCGTCTAAGAGTTTTGCTTCGGCTTGGGTAAGGGTTAAATTGGCGTCAAAGTCAAAACTTCTGCTCACGTCAAACTCTTCGGTTTTATTGGTAAGTGTATTTCTAAAAATGATGTGAACGGTAACCGTTAACCTGTTGGTAGATGCTTGTTGATTGCTAACACCTACTGTTTGTGATGCATCATAGTTGGTGATGGTGCCACTAATAACATAATGTGCGTCATCATTTGTGGTTCTGGTCAATTTTGTTTGGCTGGCAATTTTTTGTTGCCATTTATCATTGAGTTTAGGGCTCAATTGTGGATTTACATAACGCGCTCTATTTTCAATAAAACCAAGTTTGATGGTTTTAACGGCCGGATCAATACTGGCGTCGTTAAACTTATAAATACCACAGCTTGTTAGAAGTAGGGAAGCTATGATAAATAGGGGAAAATATTTTTTTGTTAGGCTCATGTTAGTTGGTTTAATCTTCGATGTCGTACTCTTTTAATTTTCTGTACAATGTTCTTTCAGAGATGCCTAAATCTAAAGAAGCGTCTCTTCTTTTTCCTTTATGCTTTTTGAGCGCTTTTAGTATGAGTTCTTTTTCTTTATCAATAATATTTAAAGACTCTTCAATTTCTTCATGCTGGTGCATGTCATTGTCTTGTAGTAGAACCGGTTGTGCTGCTACTGTATTATTCGTCACAGGCGCAATAAAATGTTGAGGTGTATGTTCTACTTCGTGATTTGTAAAATCTTGTAAAATAGATTCTCTGGTGAAATTGGCTGCAGCACCTGCTAATGAAGGGTTTTGTAGTATTTCAACAAACATTTTTTTAAGCTCTGTTACATCTTTTTTCATGTCAAAAAAGAGCTTGTATAAAATTTCACGCTCATTGGCAAACTCGCCACCTTGGTTTTGTCCAGCCAATACGGGCATTCTAGAAAATTTACTTTGATCCGGTAAAAATCCTTGTAGGGTAGTAGCGTTGATAATATTGGTATTGCTTAATACAGAAATTTGCTCTGCAATATTTTTTAATTCACGCACATTGCCCTGCCACTGATGATTGATTAGTATTGCTTTTGCTTCTTCGTCTAATTGAACGGGTGTTGTTTTATAGCGTTCTGCAAAGTCTACCACAAATTTTCTAAAAAGTAAACTGATGTCTTCTTTTCGGTCTCTTAACGATGGTACACGAATAGGCACGGTACTTAAACGGTAATATAAATCCTCTCTAAATTTTCCTTTTTGGGTGAACTCTAAAAGTTCTCTATTGGTGGCTGCAATAACGCGAACATCTGTTTTTTGAACCTTAGAAGAACCTACTCGAATAAATTCGCCGGTTTCTAAAACCCGGAGTAGGCGGGCTTGGGTGCCAATGGGCATTTCGCCAATTTCATCTAGAAAAATAGTACCTCCACTAACGGTTTCAAAATATCCTTTTCGGCTATCAACAGCGCCTGTAAAAGATCCTTTTTCGTGACCAAATAATTCGGAGTCGATGGTTCCTTCTGGGATAGCGCCACAGTTTACTGCTATAAACGGGTTGTGTTTGCGTGCCGATAATGCATGTATAATTTGAGAAAAAACTTCTTTACCCACACCACTTTCACCGACAATGAGTACCGTCAAATCTGTGGCAGCCACTTGCACAGCTGTGTTAAGTGCATGGTTTAATGCTGGTGCATTACCAATAATGTTAAATCTGTTTTTTATACTTTGAAGATCCATAATTGACCTTATTAAATTCGTTCAAATAATACTATCCAACTTGTTCGCCCAGTAGGGTAGTTCTAGTATATCCCGTTACTTTAACTTTAGCATACTTGCCTTTTAAATCGATGCCTGCTGTTTTAGGAAACACCAACACTTTATTTTGTGATGTGCGTCCTGTCCAGTCGTTTTCATTTTTTCGGCTATTGCCTTCTACTAGTACTTCAAATACTGCACCTACATCTTTTTGGTTGCTTGCGGTAGAAAGTACGCCTTGCATATCTACAATTTCTTGAAGCCTTCTTTTTTTAACCGGCTCAGGTATGTCATCGGTATACCTTTTGGCAGCAAGGGTTCCAGGCCTTTCACTATAAAAATACATATAGCTCATGTCATATTTACAATGCTCCATGATGCTTAAAGTATCTTGATGATCTTCTTCTGTTTCGGTACAAAAACCTGCAATAATATCAGAACTAATGCCGCAGTCGGGGATGAGTTCAAAAATGCGGTTCACTTTTGCAATATACCATTCGCGTGTATACGTTCGGTTCATGAGTTGCAGTAGTCGAGTGCTTCCGCTTTGAACCGGTAAGTGAATGTATTTGCAAATGTTGGGGTATTTATTAATGGTATGAAGTACTTCGTCGGTAATATCTTTAGGGTGAGAAGTACTAAAACGCACGCGTAAACTTGGGTCTATTAATGCTACTTTTTCCAGTAACATCGCAAAAGTTACGGCCTCATTGTTTTGTTCATTGATCCAGTGGTAACTATCTACGTTTTGACCTAACAAAGTCACTTCTTTAAATCCTCTATTAAATAAATCGGTGGCTTCTGCAACAATCGAATGTGCGTCTCTACTTCTTTCTCTACCTCTGGTAAAAGGTACCACACAAAAGCTACACATATTATTACATCCACGCATGATAGAAACAAAAGCACTAATGCCATTGCTATCAAGTCTTACGGGGGCGATATCTGCGTATGTTTCGTCTCTGCTGAGTAGGACATTTACTGCTTTTTGTCCAGTTTCCGCTTCTTCAATGAGTCCAGGAAGGCTTCTGTAGGCATCAGGACCTACCACCATGTCCACTAATTTCTCTTCCTCTAATAATTTAGATTTAAGCCTTTCCGCCATACAGCCTAGCATGCCAATTAAAGTTCCTGGCTTTTGCTCCTTAATTTTTCTGAATTCTGTGAGGCGTTTGCGAACGGTTTGTTCGGCTTTTTCTCTAATAGAACAGGTGTTCAAAAATATAAGATCCGCATCTTCCAAATTTCTAGTGGCACCGTAACCTTCTTTATTTAAAATGGAGGCAATTACTTCACTATCTGCAAAGTTCATAGCGCAACCATAGCTTTCGATATAAAAGCTTTTCTTATAGGTATTAGGATCGTTTGAGAAGGGTTTGAAAGCTTCTCCTTGTCTATGTTCGTCGTGTTCTTTTCCTACTAAAGCCAGGGTTTCCATCCTTACTAACTAATTTAATGGCAAAATTAACATAAAATCATCGATTTGTGCCAGTTTGTCAGCTAGAAAACGCTAAAAATTGTGTTAATCAATTAGTTTTGTAAGTATTATAACTTAGAGGGCATGAAGTATGGCTTAACCTTATTGGTTGCTTTTTTTATTGGAAGTCAGGCTTTTGGGCAAGAAATGCTCAATAAAATTAGAAACGAATCGGCACGTACCATACGAAAAGATGCAGATACGGCTAATTGGCGCTGGAAAAGAGGCGGTGTATTTAATGCAAACTTATCTCAAGGGTCGCTTAGTAACTGGGCTGCGGGGGGTGATAATTTTTCTTTGTCTGTTAATAGCTATTTCAACTACTTTTTATATTACAAGAAGGGGCGTCAAAACTGGGACAATAATTTTGATATGAACCTAGGTTACGTGCAAACGACCAGTTTGGGTAGCCGTAAAAACGATGACCGTTTTGATATCCTAAGTAAATACGGATACAAAATTGATAGTACTGGAAAATGGTTTATGTCGGCGCTATTTAATTTTAGATCGCAATATTTTGATGGATATACGTATTCCAATAACGTACCTAATTTTGCATCTTCTTTTTTATCTCCTGCCTACATTTTTTTATCGGCGGGTTTTGATAGTAAAACATCCGATAAATTATCCATTTTCTTATCACCCATAACTGCACGTTGGACCATTGTGGCCAATAATAAACTAGCAGCACAGGGTAAATACGGGGTACCCAAAGGGCAAAATGTAATGCAGGATGTGGGTTTGTTTGCAACCATTAACCACAACAATGTAATTGCTCGAAACATCAATTATAGAGGTCGTTTGGACCTTTTCTCAAATTATTCAAATAAGCCAGAAAATATTGACGTTTTTATGACCAATTTTTTCTCCTTTAAAATCAATAAATATTTTTCGGCGAACTATAACCTCGATTTAATTTATGATGATGATGTAAGGCTTTTTGGAGACAATAAAAATGCACCTGCTTTACAGATAAAAAGTATGATGGGGATTGGTTATACAAGACCACTAAACATCAACAAAAAAATGCCCAACGGAACTACAAAAAAAGAAATCCGTTAATCGTTTCGATCAACAAAAAATGCACTAACTATTTTTTGCCTCCACCTTTAATGTGTGCTTTATTTTATTGGCCTTGTACCTAAGGTCTTGATAGTCTTTGTGCATAATGGTCACGTGTCCCATTTTACGGCCAGGCTTTGTTTGCTTTTTTCCATATAAATGTACAAACACATTATCCATGCCTAACACATCGGCAAGATTGGTGTAAACCGCTTCGCCACTATGTCCTTCGGCGCCTAATATGTTTACGATGGCGGAAGGTAAAATAGCATCCGGATTACCTAATGGATAATTAAGCATGATGCGCCATAACATATCATATTGGCTTGAGTAATTTGCCTCAATACTATGATGGCCGCTATTGTGCACACGAGGCGCTGTTTCGTTCACAAAAACTTCTTCGTCTTTGGTTACAAATAATTCAACTGCAAAAAGACCAGGACTATTAAATGCTTTTACAAGTTTTAATGCGATGGCTTCTGCTTTCCAAGAAACCTTTTCAGGTAATATAGCCGGGCTAATTTGATAGTCAAGTAAGTTAAGTACCGGATCAAAAATCATTTCGGCAGGAGGGTATAAAGTAGCAGAGCCATCTTGTGCAATCGCCACTATCATGGCAAGTTCTTTATCGATGGCTACCATTTTTTCTAGTACCGAAGGGGCGTCAAAACCTTTTTCAAAATCATCTTTGGTTCTAATAATTTGAACGCCTTTGCCATCATATCCACCTTCGCCTAATTTATGTACGGCTGGTAAAAATGCGTGGTGATGCGGTAAGCTTTCTTTGGTATGGGTAACTACAAAATCGGAAGTAGGAATTTCGTTTACTTGGTAAAATCCTTTTTGCTTGATTTTGTTTTTGATAATTTTAATGGCACTAGGTTTTGGAATAACTTTTACGCCTTCTGCTTCCAATTTTTCTAGTGCTTCAATATTTACATTTTCAATTTCGATAGTTAATACGTCTACTTTTTTACCAAACGCATATACGTCATCAAAATTGGTAATATCGCCAAGTATAAAGTTGTGGCATAAATGTGCGGCAGGGCAGTGCGGATCATTTTCTAAAACAAAAGTTTCTACTGTGTAATTTGCTGCTGCTTGCAAAAGCATTCTACCGAGTTGTCCACCACCTAAAATACCTGCCTTCATTAAAGTAATTTTTGCAAAGTTACTATTTTTGTAACCATTTTTGTTTCCATCCCTGGTAGAGTTGGTGTGCATCTGGCGTGAGGTCTAAATAAAACACACCGCTGATCATTAACACCGAAAAGATACTCCCTTTTAATAGAATACCCGTCCAGCCGGTAATGCCATCAAAGGCAAAATATGTAACAGCATAAGCAGTGGCACCCAATAGGAGTGTATAGGCTGTTTTACGCGTAAAAGGTTGCATATTAAATTTGCGCCTTAAAAATTCGAACCTAATAAAATTATAGGTACCGTAGGCAAATAGTTCAGCAAAGGCTGAACCAATAATACCATAATTTTTTATCAGGTAATACGTAAGTGGAAGCCTTAACGCTAATAAAACAACGCCACTATAAAAATCGAAACGCCAAAAAGTTGAGGTATTAATGACAATGGCGTTGAGTCCGGTGCCCGCATCAATAATGCGCACCATGCCTAAAACAAATATGACACCAAGGCCATCTAAGTATTCTTTTTGGATGTTAAGTGCAATCATGCCTTCTTTAGCATTGAGCCAGATATTTCCAAAAATAAAGAGCGCCATAATTAATAAATTAATACAAGAGCGTGCATAAATGCGGTTGATTTCAGGAAAGTTTTTATCCTTCCAAGCTTTTGATAGTACACCAATAGAAACCGCTTGTATGCTTCGTTGTGGCACTTGAATAAGTGCAGCTGCATACTGTGCCCAAACAAAAATTCCTACTTCGGTAAGGCCTAACATACCAGCAATTAAAAAGCTATCGATTGTGGCAGCAAGGGCTGCAATGAGTGCCCCTCCAAATACTAGTACCTGAATAGACACCATTTTTTTCCAAAACTTTTTGGTAACGCGGCTAATGGTTGTAGGAAAATGAAGTTTGCCTGATTGTATTAAATAGGTGAGTAATATAAAAAACAGGATGATGTACTGAATAGAAAACAAGTAAATAAATACTTTAAAGTCAATGATTTTTAAATAGAATAATGCAATTAAAACTGCCGTTAAGAGCCTGAGCCCGGTTTCTTTTAAAAAGTTTGATACCACCGATAAGTTAAGTGCCCAACTAAAACTTTCTAAGACACAAAAAAATAGCATACCCATGGCAAAGGGGAACATCCAAAAATAATAATCAAGTATCAGTGGCGATTTAACCTGGTATTTTTCAATAAAATAAGGTTCAAAATAAACACCACAGGCAAGTACCAAAACAAATCCAATAATGGATAAGAAAAACGACCAAGTAATCAGGTCAATCTCCTTTTCTTGAAGGTTGTCTTTGTAGTACGGGTAAAATTTATAAATGATGGGTACCACACCAAGCGATCCAAAGGCAAACATGTTTTGGGCAAAATCGGTGAAGATGCGTGTAAGCCCATATTCGGCAGGCGTGAAAGAACCATTTCTGGTAAAAAAATAGTTGTTGACAAAGCCAATAGCAAACCCAACATACACTAGAATGCTGGAAATGATGGTTTGTTTTCTGATGCTACCCATGAACTATTTTATCTACTTTTTTACGTGAAATTGAGGTTATGATCGCTTAAAAATAGGATATTCGGTGCCAAGATGCACCAGAGCGCCCTATATAATGCTGTTAAAACGTTTAAACTCACTTTTTTATTGGGTGTAGCGCTTTGTTTGTTGACGGCATGTACTCAAAATACGGCTACTTCAAAAAATGTATTTAGTTACAATGAAGCTACGGGTATTGCAACCCTTGATCCAGCTTTTGCAAAAAATCAATCGATCATGTGGGCGGTGCACCAGATCTATAATACCCTTGTAGAAATTGATAGCAACTTAAATATTGTACCATCACTAGCAAAATCTTGGGAGGTAAGTGAAGACCGTAAAACCTACCGTTTTCACCTCCGAACCAATGTTTATTTTACAAATGACGATGCATTTAAAGGAGGTGTTGGTCGAAAATTAGTTGCCGCAGATGTAGCTTATAGCCTGGGTAGAATTATAGACAAAACGGTGGCGAGTAGTGGAGCTTGGATTTTTAATGGCAGGGTAGATTCGGTAAAGCCTTTTGTAGTCATTAACGACTCTACATTTGAACTAAGGCTGCAGCGTCCGTTTCACCCCATCATGGGTATTTTAAGCACACAATATTGTAGTGTGGTGCCTAAAGAAGTGGTTGAAAAATATGGGAAAGATTTTAGAAGACATCCATGTGGTACTGGACCTTTTATACTTAAATCTTGGGATGAAGGAGAGGCGATGATACTTCATAAAAACAAAAATTATTGGGAGGTAGATAGTACAGGCAATCGACTACCTTATATAGATGCAGTAAAAATTAATTTCTTTGATAATAAAGCCACTGAATTTTTACAGTTTAGACAAGGCAAGCTCAGTTTTGTAAATGATATTGATGCTTCTTTTAAAGATGAGATTTTAACCAAAAACGGAACGCTTCGAAAAGATTGGGAAGGAAAAATAAATTTATTAAAACATCCTTATTTAAACACCGAGTATTTTGGGATTGTAGTAGATAATAATAACCCAATTACTAAGGGTGCAGCTACCAGTAATAAACTTATTCGTCAGGCCATGAATTATGCCATCAACAAAAAACAGTTGATGATGTATATGCGCAATTCAATTGGAATTCCAGCCCAGGCTGGTTTTGTGCCCGCGGGGCTTCCATCTAACAATGTTGATTTTGTAAAAGGCTATACCTACAATCCGGCTAAAGCGCGTGAACTCCTTACTGCTGCTGGGTTTCCGGGTGGTAAGGGGCTGCCAACAACTAAATTATTAACGGTTGCTATTTACGCTGATATTGCATCTTTTGCTGCCAAACAAATGGAAGAAGTTGGGATACCCGTACAGGTAGAAGTGATTCAAAAAAGTTTACTCTTGGAGCAAACAGCTAAATCTGCTGCATTATTTTTTAGAGCTAGTTGGATTGCTGATTACCCAGACGCCGAAAATTATATGGCGATGTTTTATAGCAAAAATCCGGCGCCTCCTAATTATACCCGTTTTAAAAATGCCGAATTTGATGTGCTCTACGAAAAAGCACTATTGGAAACACGCGATAGTGTGCGCTACGAATTATATAGAACCATGGATCAGCTCGTGATTACTGAAGCACCCATCATTCCTATGTGGTATGATATGGCCATTCATTTGGTGCAACCAAACATAACAGGGTTTAAGCCCAATGCCCTTAATTTATTGGAACTAAGGCACGCCAGACTCCCTAATTAGTGTTTTAGTTTTGCCTTAAACACTTTTTCAAACTTCTCTAATTTAGGCGCA
>JAGWVE010000045.1 GCA_018971025.1 Bacteroidota bacterium
AAAAAGAAGCACAAGATAAACTAGCGCAAATCATTGCTGAAAAAGCAAAAAAATAAAAATCAGTAAAGATGAAAAAAGCATGGCTCCCTGTATGTTTGATGGCTTTATTAGCACAGCAAATAATTGCACAAACAGTCACTAAAAATAATACCGATACCTCAAAAGTGGTAACCATCACTTCTGCGTTTAAGCCAAGTTTGCGTCCTAGCTCAAAAATTAATTTTTCTGCAGCAACTCCCTTTATTGATAACAGCAAGGTAAGCATGCAGTATGTAGTGCCTGCTCAAAATATATCCTTTGGCTATCAGGCAGTTGCTGTAACGCCCTTAGCGTATATTGCGGATTCTACAAAGGCACAAAAAAGAAATCATTTTATTAAGATAGGGCTTGGTAATTTAAATGCCATGATAGCTGAAGCTGGCTTTAATGTAGGGGATGGTATCAAAAACAATACATTTATAACAGGCGGGTTACAAAAAATAAAAGGCGTTTTGTTTGCCCAAGAATATTCCGATGTTAATTTCTCTATTAATAGTGTGCATCAAATTGGCGAGTCGCACGATTTTAGTGTCAAATTTACAACAGGGTCAACCACGCGTTATGCATACGGATTTAGACCAACCACCATTCCGTATACCAAGGACAATATTTTAAATAAATACAATAGTGCAGGTGTGTCCGTTCATTTGTCCAATAAAACAGATGCCTTATTTGGTATTCATTACGCGCCTAGTATTTCTTTTAATTACTTGCAGTCTGGGGTAGAAGAAAGAGAATATGAAACAAGTATTGCAGCCCCTGTCTCTAAAAACTTAGGTACTGATTTTAAGATTTCGGTACAGCCAACTATTAGCTTTTCAAATACGGTACTTCCGCTGATCCCCAATAACCTTACCATTAGCAATAATTTGTTTTCGATGCCAAGCACTTTTAGCTGGATCACTAGCAAGTTTCAGGTTCATTTGGGGGCGGCACCTACCAGTAACAACGGTGTTTATGCAGTACTACCTGACGTAAAGGCAGTGGCCGTTTTGCCTAATAATCCCGTAAGATTTGAAATTGGTTGGTCTGGATGTTTTGATAAAAACAATTTACGCAGTTTGGTGGCCTTTAATCCTTGGGTTCGTATTCCTAATAGTTTTTCTAACACGAAAGTGGTTGAGCAATATTTAGGTGTTAAAATTCCGGTGGGTGATCATTTTAGTTATGGCGCAACCATTTCTTTGTTTGAATATGAAAACCAAACACTTTTTGTAAATTCATTTACAGATGGCAGGTTGTTTAAAGTACTATTTGAACCTACTATGCGCGCGTTCCAATTTCATGCCAATATGAGTTACACGCTGCAGGATAAATTAAATATTTTGGGTGGCATTCGATTTAAAAAGTATTCAGGGTTAACGGTACAAAAAGAGGCTTGGGGATTGTTGCCACTTGAATTAAATGGTTCATTGCACTGGAAATTTTCCAATAAACTTTCCTTTACTTCTAGCGTGTACGCATGGGATGGTGCTCAATCAATGAATGCGCAGTTAGTGACTAAAAAGCTACCTGCTGCCGCAGATTTTTCGGTGGGGGCAACACTAGCAGTAGTAAAAAATGCAAAATTCTGGCTTCAAGTTAATAATCTACTTAATAATAAGTACGAGCGTTGGAATCAATATGAAGTTTTTGGCCGAAATGTTGTGGCGGGATTTGTATATTCGTTCTCTGGAAAACAATAGCCGCATGTTAGATTATATCTACCCATTTTTACTCATTCACAAAAAGCTACAATTGGCTGGTATTGGAACGCTCTATTTTGAGCGTGTTTCGGCGGTTGTAGATCCTAGTGGTGAACATATTGCGGCCCCTTATGAAAAAGTTTCCTTTACCCCAGGAGCAGATGTTACCGATGCTTCTTTTATGGCATGGGTTGCAACCATCGATCATTTAGATATGGATACGGCCACTTCAACAACTCAATTAGCCGTTCAAGACTTGGCCTCCAGTATTCATTTGAAGCAGCCAGTTGTAATAGCAAGTGTTGGTAGTTTTTATAAAGAGGGTGCGGGCATTTCTTTTAAACCCCACGAACCTTTATATACTCCTCAAGATGCTATTGCCATTCCAGCAGGGTTACAATGGTCCTTTAAAAAAGGATTGTTTATCAAACAACTTCCCATGTCTATTATGGACACTTATTGGTGGATAGCAGCGCTAGTACTTGCGTTCGCTGGTACACTTGCCATTGTGAATTACTATTTTAATCTAAACGCTCAATTTTAATTAGCCCTTTTAATGGCCTCTACCATTCATTACCAAGCTTGTCCAATATGTGCTTCCGAATCAATTGAAAAGTTGTATGTGGCAAAAGACCATACCGTTTCTAATGAATCATTTGAAGTTTGGCGTTGTGCAAAATGTAGTGGAGGGTTTACCCAAAACGTTCCGGATGCCGCTAGTATTGGGCCTTATTACGCTGCCGAATCCTATGTTTCACACACAGACAGTGACAAAGGCTTTATCAATAACGTGTATCATAAGGTAAGGCGCTTTTCATTGGTTACTAAAAAGAAATTGGTAAACCGGCTGGCAAATAAAACGTCAGGTACTTTATTAGATATTGGCGCGGGTACGGGTGCATTTGTACATACGATGCAAACGGGAGGATGGCAGGTAACGGGCTTAGAACCGGATGCTACGGCCGCTAAACAAGCACTTCTAAAATATGATATTCAGTTACAATCAGCAGAGAATATTTATACACTGGGTAATCAGGCTTTTGATGTAATTACCATGTGGCATGTGTTAGAACATGTGCACGATTTACATGGATATTTTAAAAGATTTGGCGAACTGTTACTACCTAGTGGGGTACTTATTATTGCGGTACCTAACTACACCAGTACCGATGCAAATTTTTACAAAGAAACCTGGGCGGCACTCGACACGCCAAGGCATTTGTATCATTTTTCACCGACAAGTATGGAACTGCTTGCAAATACACATGGCTTTAGGCTGGTAGCAAAAAAAGCGATGTGGTTTGATGCCTTTTATGTGGCTATGTTAACAGAGCAGCATAAAGGCGGATCCCTTCTAAAGGCAATACTAGTGGGCCTTTGGTCCAATAGTACAGCACTACTAAATGTCAATACATGTAGTTCGGTGATTTATGCGTTTAAGAAAAAATAATGGGGGTCAGAACCAGTTGAAAGGTTCTAATTAAGTTCTATTGTAAGGTAACTTTAAAAATAGCAGGCCAATTTTTTCCTGTGATATATGCTACTTTTTGCACACTATCATATGCAATTCCATTAAGCACATTAGTTTCTGTGGTAATGGGCTGGTTTGATTTTTGTAAGATATCTGTGAAATCAAATTGTTTTTCTACTTGGCCACTTACAGGGTTGATAACAATAATTTTATTGTCACCCCATACATTGGCGTAAATTTTTCCATCAATCATTTCAAGTTCATTGAGCGATGCGATGTAGCCATTGTTGTCATATACACCAAGTGTTTTTTCGATGGCTAGGGTAGTAGGGTTTACAAAATATAAATTGCTGCTGCCCGTACTGATAATGAGTTGATTGTTAAAATGTGTAATGCCCCAACCTTCGTAGGTCCAATTAAATTCCTTTTCCTTTTTAAAAGTATGCACATCGTATACAAATACCTTGTGGTTTTGCCAGGTAAGTTGGTAAATTTTATTGTTGTAAATGGTTATGCCTTCTCCAAATAAACTATCTGCTAACGAAACCGTTTGAAGGGCTTTGCCCGTAGCTAAATCGGTTTTTAAAAGCTTACTTTGGTTGGTGAGGCCCGTTCCTTCGTAGAGCGTGTTATTGAACCAAATAAGCCCCTGCGTAAAGGAACTGGTATTGTGCGGATAAATTTGAACAATGTTATACGTGCCAATAGTTGGTGCTTGAATTGCACTAGCAGGTGCAGCATCTTGGGATGCATTGTTATTAGATGATTGGCATCCAATAAGCACAACAGCAGCTACAAAAAAAGAAAGCAATAACTTTTTCATGTGGGAGGATGCGTGGTTATACGTTAAATCTAAAGTGCATGATATCACCATCTTTAACAAGGTATTCTTTACCCTCAATTCTTAATTTACCATTGTCTCTACATGCTGCTTCACTTCCGTAATGTACGAAATCATCGTAGGCGATAACTTCGGCCTTGATAAAACCTTTTTCAAAATCGGTATGTATCACACTTGCGGCTTGCGGTGCTTTCCAACCTTTTAAAATGGTCCAGGCCCTTACTTCTTGCACACCTGCTGTAAAGTAAGTATCTAAATTTAATAATTTATACGCAGATCTAATTAAGCGGTTTAATGCAGGCTCCGTCATTTTATATTCTTCCATAAACATTTGCTTATCATCACTAGATTCTAATTCTGCAATTTGAGCTTCAATGTTATTGCACATTACAATCACCTGTGCACCTTCTTGTGCAACAGCTGCTGTAAGCATTTCAGAATATTTATTTCCCGTGTGCATACTAGCTTCATCTACGTTTGCAACGTATAAGACAGGCTTGTCTGTCAGTAAAAATAAATCAGCAACCGCTACATTTTCTTCTTTAGAAAGCCCCAACGAATAAATGCTTTTACCTTGTTCTAAATGTGTTTTGCAGCGCGTTAAAATTTCGAATTCCGCTTTTGCTTTGGTATCAGAACCTACACGCGCCATTTTTTCTACGCGTTGCATTTTCTTTTCTACACTTTCTAAATCTTTTAACTGTAGTTCGGTATCAATAATTTCTTTATCACTAACTGGGTTGATCGCGCCTTCTTCTCTTAAAACGTTTTCGTCTTCGAAACAACGAATCACATGAATGATAGCATCTACTTCTCTAATATTTCCTAAAAATTTATTACCTAATCCTTCACCTTTACTCGCACCTTTTACAAGACCTGCGATATCAACAATTTCCATTTGGGTAGGAACAATGCGGTCAGGAATTACTAATTCAGCTAGTTTATTTAAACGTTCGTCTGGAACGTCTACAAGGCCTACATTGGGCTCGATAGTACAGAAACGGTAGTTGCTAGCCTGTGCTTTAGCGTTAATGCTTACTGCATTAAATAATGTTGATTTTCCTACGTTGGGTAGTCCTACAATTCCTGCCTTTAAAGCCATAATTGAAACCTTTTTAATTAAGGTGCAAATATAGCTCCAATATTTTTTATATTCACCCCATAAATTAACCCAGATGGCACTAAATATTGTATGGATCGCCTTTTTTATTGTGGCTTTTGTAATTGCCCTGTATAAGTTTATCTTTTTACATGACACCGAAGTGTTTAAAACCCTTGTAGATGGCATGTTTGACAGTGCTAAAGGGTCAGTGATGGATGTGGCGTTTCCGCTTGCTGGTACCATGGTTTTCTTTTTAGGACTCATGAATATTGCGGAGCGTGCAGGTGCCATTAATTGGATAGCGCGCTTACTCAATCCATTTATGAAAAGGTTGTTTCCAGAAGTGCCCGATAAACACCCGGCCATGGGGCAAATGGTGATGAATTTTAGTGCCAATATGCTTGGGCTTGATAATGCTGCAACGCCTTTTGGTTTAAAAGCTATGGAAAGTTTGCAATCGATTAATCCAGATAAAGAAAAAGCAACCAATGCGCAAATTATGTTTTTGGTGCTACATACGAGTGGTCTTACATTAATTCCACTCACCATCATTTCTTACCGCTTAGCGGCTGGTTCCACCGAAGCTGCCAGTGTGTTTATTCCCTGTGTGCTTGCTACCATTTGTACCACACTTGCTTCTATATTTATTGTAGGCCTCAAGCAAAAACTACGATGGGATAAAGTGCTACTAACTTGGTTGTTAGGGCTTGTGGTGCTTGTGGCGGGCATGCTCTTTTTTGTGCAGCAGATGAGCGCCGAACAAAAAGAAATATTTAGTAGAGTTACCGGCAATATGATTTTATTACTCATTGTAGTACTTGTTATTGTAGGTGGCATGCTTAAAAAAATAAACGTGTTTGACGCTTTTATTGACGGTGCTAAAGGAGGGTTTGATGTGATTTTAAAAATTATTCCATACCTCGTGGGCATGCTTGTTGCGATTCGTGTATTTAGAGATAGTGGCGCACTAGGTTATATGGTGGACGGGCTTAGTTGGGTGATTGGCTTAACCGGTGTTGACACAGCGTTTACGCCTGCGTTACCAGTGGCGATTATGAAACCATTTAGTGGTAGTGGTGCTAGAGGACTTATGATTGATGTAATGAAATCAAATGGTCCAGATTCTTTTGTAGGAAAATTAGCATCTACCTTTCAGGGATCTGCAGATACTACATTTTTTATCATCGCACTTTATTTTGGAAGTGTGGGTATCAAAAAAGTTAGGTATGCAGTATGGGCTGGTGTGTTAGCCGATTTGATTGGAGTATTGGCAGCTATTTTAATTGGCTATGTGTTTTTTAGCTAACTTTTTCGCCAGCCATTTCCATAACTATTTTCCATTCGGCGGGCTTTACGGTTTGAACCGACAGTCTCCCAAGCCTTACAAGGTCCATATCTTGGAGCTTAGCATGTGCTTTAATGTCTGCAAGCTTTACAGGCTTTTTAAGCTTTTTAAAGGGCTTAAAATCCACTACAAGCCATGCTGGATCTGGTGTGGTAGGGTCTTGGTAAGATTCCTTGACTACTTTAGCAATGCCCACAATTTCCATGCCTTCGTTAGAGTGGTACCAAAAAGCGAGATCGCCTTTTTTCATAGATCTCAAATTGTTGCGGGCGCCATAATTTCTAACGCCATCCCAAAATGTTTGTTTGTCTTTTTCAAACTGATCCCAACTGTATTTGAAAGGTTCTGATTTGATAAGCCAGTAATTCATTTTGAAAGCTATTTAAGTCGTATAATATTATGCTTCGCTTGCTAGTACATCTGCTAAATGCAGCACTTTTAATCCGGAGTGTTTATGTGTTAAACAACCATCGATATGCATCAGACAACTCATGTCTGTGCTAATGATATATTCGGCACCAGTAGCTGCGGCATTGGTTGTTTTTTGATCTCCCATGGCAATACTAATGGGTTCGAATTTAACAGCAAAACTGCCTCCAAAACCACAACAGGTTTCTACATCATTCATTTCTACGAGCTCGAGTCCTTTAACTTTACTTAAGAGGGTACGAGGTTCGGTTTTGATATTGCATTCACGAAGTGCAGCGCAACTGTCATGATACGTTACCTTACCATTAAACGTAGCGCCTACGTCGTCAATTTTTAAAACGTTGATTAAAAAATCGGAGAGTTCGTATATACGAGCCGATGTTTTTTTAGCGATATTAATTTGCGCAGAATTTTCGTAGAGTTTACCGTAGTAATTTCTAACAAAGCCCGTACAGCTCGCACTCGGTGCTACGATGTAATCGGTACCATTAAAATCGTCTAAGAATTTATCGCAAACGCTTTTTGATTCTGACCAAAAGCCAGCATTAAATGCAGGTTGTCCACAGCATGTTTGGTTGGGATTGTACTTGACAGTACAGCCCACTTTCTCCAACACTTTTACCATGTTAAACGCTACCTGTGGGTAGAGCTGATCAATAAAGCAAGGAATAAATAACTGTACGTTCATTTATTTATTTTTCACCCCCTAAACGGTAGATGTATTTATCTGCTAAAAAGCCTTTATCTGTTTTAGGATATTTTTCCTTGATTTCTTTATACAGTGCTAAAGCTTCTGCATTTTTTCCAGTCGTTTCTGAAAGTAAGGCAGCTCTAAATAAATATTCGGCAGCATTGTTTTCGTCTTCAGAAAAACTAGCCGCTGCTTTTTTGTAGTAATCAATCGCTTCGTCTTTTTTATTTAACTCGGCACTTGCATCACCTAAAGCACCAATCGCTAACATTTGAATTTGCTTAGCGTCTGTAGAAAAATCTTTTAGGTATTTGATAGCATTGTTAAAATCGCCAAGTTTTAAGTAGCTAATTCCAGCGTAGTAGCCAGCAATATTGGCAGCCTTAGTGCCACTGTAGTTATTGATAATGTATAAAACACCTTTGTTTACACCATCGCCATTTAAAACTAAGTTTGAAGAATCCATCGCAAAATATTCTTGCGCTTTAAACATCGCTTCAGATGCTTTTTCTTCTTTAGGTTTAACAATAAATTCTTGGTAACCAAACCAAGCACCCACAACGACTAAAATAACGGCAGCTGCAGTAGCAATTTTTTTGCCACTCTTATTCCAAAATGCAGTTGCACCATCAAGGGCTTCATTGTTTGTGTGTTTTACTTCGTTCTCTGACATGGTATTTATTTTCTTGTATTTTAAATGGGGTTAGTCTACAATAAACGGATAGTTTTCGTCTAGGTAAACATCTTTTAGTACTTCGCTGTCATCTGGCCATGGGCTTTCTTCAGCAAATTTTACACTGTGCTCCACAATGGCATCAATTTTTTGATCGATGGCATGTAAGTCAGCTTCGGTGCTATATCCATTTGCTAAAATGGTTTCACGCACTTTAGTAATAGGGTCTTGATTTTTGTATTCGTCAACCTCTTCTTTGGTTCTATATTTTTGAGGATCTGATACAGAGTGTCCTTTGTATCTGTATGTTTTCATTTCAAGTAAAGTTGGACCTTCGCCATCTCTACCTCTTTTTACAGCTCTTGCTACACCTTCGTGTACAAGTTCAGGAATCATACCATCGATTACATCGGCAGGCATATCATATGCATCTGCTAGTTTGTAAATATCAGTTACATTACTTGTACGCTCAATAGAAGTACCCATGGCGTAATTATTGTTTTCACAAATAAATACAACAGGTAATTTCCAAAGCATGGCAAGGTTAAAAGTTTCGTGTAAGATACCCTGACGTGCGGCACCATCACCAAAATAGCAAAGAACCACATTGTCTGTGCCTTTGTATTTTTCAGCGAAAGCTAAACCACCAGCAGTACCAATTTGAGCACCCACAATACCGTGTCCTCCAAAAAAGCGGTGTTCTAGGCTAAAAAAGTGCATGCTACCACCTTTACCCTTTGCACAACCGGTTGCTTTACCATATAATTCGGCCATACATGCATCGGCAGAAACACCTTTTGCAAGTGCTAAACCATGGTCACGATAGGCCGTAATAAACGGATCGTCATGCTGGGTAGCTGTCATACAGCCCGCTGCTATTGCTTCTTGGCCAATGTAAGCGTGGAAAAATCCACGGATCTTACCTGCCATTTTATACATTTCTTCTGCTTTGAGCTCAAACTGGCGAATCAGCTGCATGAGCTCGTACCAGTAGAGGTAGGTTTCTTTTGAAAATTTAGTAGGCACTAGTCAAAATTTTGAGGTGCAAATATACGGGTTAAACATTAAAAATTTAGGCTTCGTTTAAGAACGGATACTTGTAATCCACAGGGGGATTAAAGGTCTCTTTTATGGTTCTCGCACTTAACCAGCGGTATAAATTAATCAAACTGCCGGCTTTATCGTTGGTTCCCGACGCACGGGCACCTCCAAAGGGTTGTTGGCCAACCACAGCCCCTGTAGGCTTGTCGTTGATGTAAAAGTTACCCGCGGCGTGACGTAATTTATTGGTTGCCAGCTCTACAGCAGCCCTATCTTGCGATATAATGGCCCCAGTTAAAGCGTATTTTGAAGTGGTATTTACCAAATCAAGGGTTTTTTCAAAGGCTTCGGCTTTGTAGGTGTAAATGGTTAAAACAGGTCCAAAAATCTCTTCGCACATGGTTACGTACTTAGGATCTGACACTTCAATAACGGTTGGCTCCACAAAATAGCCATCCTTTTTACTGTAATTGCCACCCACGAGTATTTTGGCTTTTGTATCCTTTTTAGCCCTGTCAATATATTTTGCAATATTGTTGAACGACTTTTCGTCAATAACAGCGTTTACAAAATTAGAGAAGTCTTCTACAGTTCCCATTTTCATGGATTGCACGGCTGCAACTAATTTAGTTTTAATAGCAGGAGCAAGGTTGCTTGGAATGTAGGCTCTTGAAGCAGCAGAACATTTTTGTCCTTGAAATTCAAAAGCACCTCTTGCTAACGCGGTAACAACGGTATCAACATCTGCCGATTTATGTACCATTACAAAATCTTTACCGCCTGTTTCACCAACTATGCGCGGGTATGATTTGTATTTTGGAATGTTTTCACCAATTACTTTCCACATATTATTAAAGACACCTGTAGAACCTGTAAAGTGCACGCCCGCAAAATCTGGGTGCGAAAAACAAACCTCGCCAATGGTTGGGCCATCAACATAAATTAGATTGATAACACCATCTGGTAAGCCCGCTTCTTTTAAAATGCGCATAAACATTTGTGCCGAATAAATTTGTGTGTTGGCAGGTTTCCAAACAACGGTATTGCCACACATCGCAGCAGAAGTTGGAAGGTTACCGCCAATGGCCGTAAAATTAAAAGGGGTAACAGCTAAAACAAATCCTTCTAGAGGGCGCCATTCGAGACGGTTGTGCATACCAGGCGCAGAAGCTGGTTGTTGCTTGTATATCTCACTTAAAAAGTGAACATTAAAACGTAAAAAATCGATGAGCTCACAAGCAGCGTCAATTTCTGCTTGGTATGCATTTTTACTTTGACCAAGCATAGTAGTACCATTAATATGGTAACGGTATTTGGTAGCTAGTAAATCTGCGGCTTTTAAAAATATATGCGCTCTGTTTTCCCATGACATTGCAGCCCAAGCTTCTTTTGCTTTGAGTGCAGCATTAACAGCGTCGATAGCGTGTTTTTTATTCCCTGCATGAAAATAACCAAGGGTATGTGCACGCTCGTGTGGCGGATGCATCGACACTTTTTTTCCGGTTCTAACAGCTTTGCCCCCAATGTACATAGGCACATCAATGACCTGTTTTTTTAAGGTTGCCAAGGTTTTTTTGAGGGCAGCACGCTCTGGGCTACCTGGCGCGTAACTTAGTACGGGTTCGTTGGCGGGTTGCGGATAATGAAAAGTTCCAATTGACATAATACTATTGTTTACAGTGGTCTATTATTTTTTATTCTGGCAATAAAACAAATTTAGCTTTATTGGCGTCGTTGAAATATTTATTAGCCAACGCTTTTGTGGTGGCTACGTCTATCAAATTAATTTTAGCAGGGGCCTGTAAAATTTTAGTAGGATCTGATCCTCTAAATATCGCTTGCTCCAATTTATAACGCCAGTAGCTATTTTCTTTTACATCATTTTCTAAGCTTCTGGTTTGCTCTGCTTTTACTTTATCAATATTAATTTGCGCAACACCATTTAATTTGGTTTGTTTGATTTCTTCTTCTACCAGTGCAATTAATTTTTCTACATTTTCAGGTGCGCAACCAAATCTAACATTGATGCTGTATGATTTTTTAGGTTCTTTATTGATGCCGCCGCTAATGCCTACACCATATACACCGCCTGCATCTTCGCGAAGGGTTTCTCTTAATTTGATACCCATTGCTTTGGTTAATTGATCCAGTTGTAATTCGTCAAGTTCGCCAACACTGCTTAATGTTCCAGTGTAAAATAATTGAACACTTGCTTTTGCTTCCTTACCCTTTTTTACTGTTTTTGAAATATTGCCAGTAGGGTAGGCCGCACCATAATCTTTGTACATTTCTGATTTGCCAGTTGACGGCAATGACGCTAAATAGGTTTCGGTTAAAGCCTTAAGGCTATCTAGGTTTACATTACCAACAAACGTAAATACAAACTGACCTGCATTGCTAAAGCGTTCTTTAAATATCGCAAAGCTTCTGTCTAAATTAAGTTCGTTGAGCATTTCTACTGTAAGTGGCTTGCGTCTTGGATTGTAATTGCCCATCACATAGCCAACGGTATCAGAAAATACCGATGCTGGGTCGTTGTTCTTGTTGGTTAACTGTACTTTATATTGTTGTAATATAAATTGGAATATTTGAGCGTCTTTACGAGGGGCTACAAAATAACCATGTAACACTTCTAGGGCCGTTGCTAAGTCTTTAGGACTGCTAAATCCTGTAAAGCCTTGCATGTATTCGGCAATCGATGGAGTAATGGCAAAGTTTTTACCAGCAAACATTTTTTGCATACTCTGAAAATCAATAGTACCCATGCCACCGTATGCTGCAACGATAGCTGCATTAGATGCATTGATAAAATCAGCGTCTGCATATAAAGAGGATCCACCCCAGCTAATTGCCGAAAACTGAATCTCGTCATTTTTAAAAGCGGTAGGTTTAACAATTACTTTGGCGCCATTGGATAAGGTCCAAACGCGTGTGCCAATGCTGTCGTATTTATTTTCTGAAACAATTTTACCAGCAGTAGGTGCTTTTGGTAATAGTGGTCCGGATGCTACTTTATCTTGGTAAGGGCTAAGTTTAGCAATGGGTTTAGCTAAAATAGCTTTGATGCCAGCTTCTGTAATTAAGTTTGCTTTTTCTTTTTCTGGGGCAAGTACTAATACTGTTTTGCCCGATACGTTAAGCCATTGATTAATGAGCGCGTTTACTTCTTGCAAAGTAATGGTAGGAAGGTAGCGCTGGTACATTTCAAATTCTTTTTCGATACCAGGGATTGCTTCACCCTTTAAAAAGTTGCGCACGTATTCTTGTAATATTTGAACCGATTTTGTTTTGTCTTTTTCTTTGAAAGAATTTTCCATGCGAGACATTACGTTTTTAACCGCTCTGTCTAATTCGGATTGTACAAAGCCATACTGCTTTACTCTTTCGTTTTCAGTTAAGATGGCATTAAACGCCGCATCCATTTCTTTTGCTGTTTTAGGAACAGCTAAAAGGGTAAATGCATCTTTGTCACCAATAAATTCGCCATAGCTGCTGCTCGCAAATAAAAATGGCGCTTCTGGTTTTTGTGCTAGCTCGTCTAGGCGGCTACTCATCATTTGGTTAAAGAGTTCGCGTACCATGCCTTGTCTGTAATCGCCCTCGGTGGTTGCTTCTTTAACTGCAGGGAGCATGTAAAACATTTGAAGCACATTGTAAGCCTGCTCCGGATCCGTTAATATCGAAATACGGGTATCTGTAAATGCAGGGATGCCAAATTTTGTTCTTGGTTTAGGATTTGCAGGGTTGGTGAGTTTGCCAAAATGCGCTTGAATCATTTTTTCGGTTTCTGCCACATCAATATCACCCACTACAATCACCGCTTGTAAGTTTGGACGGTACCAATCTTTGTAAAAACTTTTAAGCTCGTTGTAGGGAGCGCCGTTGATACTTTCTTTGGTACCAATAGGAAGTCTTTTAGCGTATTGAGAACCATTTAAAATAATAGGGAAGTATTTATCGCGAAGGCGTGCATCGGCACCTCTGCCTAAACGCCATTCTTCTGTAACCACGCCGCGCTCTTTGTCAATTTCTGCGTTTTCAAAACTTACTTGATGCGCCCAGTCTTCTAAAACTTGCATCGCTTTTTTGTACACCATCGGGCTATCGGTAGGCACTTGAAGTTCATACACGGTTTCATCAAAACTTGTGTATGCGTTTAAGTCAGCACCAAAATTTACACCGCTCTTTTCTAAGAAGTCTACGAGTTCCTGTTTTTTAAAATTTTTGGTTCCATTAAAACACATGTGTTCTACAAAATGCGCAAGACCTCTTTGGTTTTCTGTTTCTAAAGTTGAACCAGCATTTACAACAAGTCTTAACTCGGCTCTATTTTTTGGTTCTACATTTTTTCTGATATAGTAGGTGAGTCCGTTGGCAAGTTTCCCAATTTTAACTTTTGAGTCGATGGGTAATTTTGCATCTGTTGGTTTTTGAGCGACACTTACAAAAAAAGTACCAACGAGTAAGATGAGCATTAAATGTTTGATTCGTTGTTTCATAGTTTTTATTTTTTATCCTGCGTAATGAAGCCCCAACGAAAATCCTAGTTTCTCAATCAGGCTTTTTGGTAGTGCAGGAATTTTTTTTCTTTCAATTAAATAGGTGGAGAGTCCGGAAAGGTCTCTAAAAATAAAATGTTTGTTAAGGGCGCCTTCCAAATATCCAGCTCCCGAAGTGTTCCCCGTTCCAACGCGCATACCTATCATGCGGCGAACCATAATTAAATGTTTGTGTCGCCAATTACTCATGAGGTGATCGATCTCAATTAGGGCGTCTAACACTTGGTAAGAAGTTTGAAAAATAGGGTAGTCGCGATAGAGCATAATAAATAGCGCCGCACCCATCGCTTTTGGTGAAAATGAGCCTCTTAAATTGGCTAATATTTCGGGGGTTGAATTGGCCGGAATTTTTTCAAAAAAAACGTAATCAAAATCCTCAATTTTTGAAGCTTCACGTGGCGTTAATCCGGCCTGATAAATGGCGCGGTATTCGTCCCAAAATTTAGTGCCAAATTCGTCGTTAAAAAATGGCATTCTTTCGAGCCATTCGTTAATGCGGGTTAATAAATTTTTATCGGCTTCAGCGGTAGAAATTTGATCGTAATCTGGTTTTTCAAAACCACCTTCGTTGGTTCTTTTATAATATTCTTTTTGATGCCTATTGTCAATTTCTAAACCAAGTTTTGCTTCGATAAGTCTGAACTGTTTTGATTGAAATCCGGACGAAGGCGTAAGCAAATTTCTGAACGCTAAAAAGTCGAGCGGCGTCATGGTGTCAAGTACGTTTACTTGATCATTTAAGAGCTGTAAAATTTTGATGATTCGGCGTAATCGGTGACGCACCAAATTCATGTCTTCGGCATTGTCGTTGATGGCAGGTTGACCAAAAACATCCAACACATAATCGAGTTCAAAAATGATTTGTTTGAACCAAAGTTCGTAGGCTTGATGGATCACAATAAACAACATTTCGTCGTGCGCTTTTTCGTGACCTTCCATAAAACTAACAGGATACTGTGCATCTAAAACTTTGTCTAGATGTAGGTAGTCTGCGTAGTATAAAGCCTTCTTTTCCATAGGGTTAAACGTGGTACAAAGAAAAGCAATTTTTAGCCTGCGCTACCCACAGTTTACCCCCAAAACTTATCGTATATTTGCGGTATGACGCGCGAACAATTGGTGGCTCAAATCAGGGCTAAAAAATCATATTTATTAGTGGGGTTAGACTCCGAAGTTTCTAAATTGCCAAAGCACTTGCAAGGCAAGCCAGATGCGGTTTTGACGTTTAATAAAGCCATCATAGATGCCACCAAAGATTACTGCGTTGGGTATAAAATAAACACCGCTTTTTACGAATCTGAAGGGGTAAAAGGTTGGGAAACGATGCAGGAAACACTCGCATATATCCCCAAAAATTTGTTCACAATTGCCGATGCTAAGCGTGGGGATATTGGTAATACATCGGCCCAGTATGCCCGTACTTTTTTTGAAACCATGGAGTTTGACGCGGTAACGGTAGCCCCTTATATGGGTGAAGATAGCGTTCGTCCTTTTTTAGAATATCAACATAAATGGACCATTGTTTTGGGCTTAACATCCAATGCAGGAAGCCAAGATTTTGAACAACAAACACTCGCAACTTCTGGCAAACAATTATACGAAGTGGTACTTGAAAAAGTAGCAAGTTGGGGTACGCCTAACAACTTAATGTTTGTGGTGGGGGCTACCAAAGCAAGTGACTTTTCTAGCATTAGAAAAATCATCCCCAACCACTTTTTATTGGTGCCAGGTATTGGTGCACAAGGCGGAAGTTTAGAAGAAGTTTCTAGCTATGGTGCGACTCCAGATTGTGGATTGTTGGTAGCGGCAAGTAGGGCTATTATTTTTGCTAGTAACGGAGAAGATTTTGCCGAAGCTGCTGCCAAGGCTGCCAAAAATTATGCCACAGAAATGGCCGGCTATTTAAAATGATAAGATAAACTTTTCAAGTAACAAGTCTGCCCAAATTTGGTGCATTTTTGCACTGTAATGAAGGCCATCTTCTGCGATCATTTCTGGCGCAC
>JAGWVE010000094.1 GCA_018971025.1 Bacteroidota bacterium
CACAAAGATGAAGGTTACGAAATGGGCGATTATTTTGGCACCACAGGACTTGAAAATAGCTACGAAAAAATACTGATGGGACAGCGCGGCATCAAGCGATTCATCAGAGACAATAAAGGTAGAATTCAGGGGCCTTGGGAAAAAGGAGAATTTGACACTGCTGCCATTGCCGGAAAAAATTTATACTCAAGCATTGATGTAGAACTCCAGCAACTTGGAGAAAAACTGATGCAAAATAAAGTAGGAAGTATTGTTGCGATTGATCCTAAAACGGGTGGCATTTTATGCATGGTGAGTGCGCCAACCTATAACCCAAACTACCTAACGGGCAATCAAAGAAAAAAGCATTTGGTAGACATGATGTACTACGATCCTAGAAAGCCCCTTCTTAATAGAACCGTTAGTACCACTTACTCTCCGGGCTCTACCTTTAAAACACTGGTAGGTATTATTGGTATGGCTGAGGGCGTGATTGATGATCAAATGACGGTGAGTTGCGGTGGGAGTTACTTAGGTTGCGGCAGAAGAATGGGTTGTCACGCAGCGGGTACTTTTACCTTAAAACCCGCTATCTCAAAATCATGTAATAGTTATTTTGCGGTTGCCTATCGCAGAATATTAGACAACGCAAAAATTAACAACCGAGATGTAACGCTAGGTCTCTTTAATGAATACGCTTACTCTTTTGGACTAGGTAAAAAATTAGGCGTAGACCTGCCATCTGAAAGAATGGGCAATATTCCAACGGCAAAATATTACCAGAAAATATTTGGAAAAAATTGGCAGGCTTGTAATATTATTTCCAACTCTATTGGTCAGGGAGAAATTTCAACAACCCTAACACAGCTTGCTAATGTAATGGCCATCATTGCCAACAAAGGATGGTATTATTTACCACACTTAATTGACTCGGTAGAAGGTGGTGATGATTACGAAATGTTAGCTCGTTTTAAAGTGAAACACAGAACAAAAAATATTGCTGAAAGTATTTTTGAAGAAGTGCATGACGGTATGCAAGGCACCATGGAATTTGGTACGGGTGCTTATGCAAAAGTACCGGGTATTACGGTATGTGGTAAAACCGGAACTGTAGAAAATGCTTACAGAGGTGAGTCTTTAAAAGACCATGCGTTTTTTGGCGCTTTTGCCCCTCGTGAAAATCCACGCATTGCCATCGCTGTTATGTGTGAAAACGCAGGATTTGGCGCCACTTCTGCTGCGCCTATTGCCAGCTTACTGATAGAAAAATATTTAAAAGATTCGATTGCAGGTCCTGAAAGAAAAGCCAAAGTGGAGCAGCTTGCCAATATGAATTTGATACCGCCTCAGATGAAGCGTCTCATGATAAAACAAGATTCTACCAGAAGAACAGCAACGATCAAAAAAGCGATTGCCAAAAACTAGTCAAACACAAAATGAACAGAAAAAATAAAAATCTTGCTGCGGAAGGAATCGACTATACGGTCATTTGGCTCTACGCTATTTTAGTAGCGATTGGCGTACTTTGTATTTTTATGGTAGAATACAAAACGGACACCAACTGGCTTTCTACTTTTTTAGGTGGTAAAACAAACTACAGCAAGCAACTTATTTTTGGTGGCGTATGTGCGCTCATTGCAACTTTTATCTTACTCACAGATAGTAAAATATTTACTGCCTTTGCAAATCTCTCTTATGTGTTTGGTATTTTACTGATGCTAGCCACTTTTGTGCTCGGAAAAAATATCAATGGATCAAAATCATGGATACCACTAGTTGGCGGTTTTAATTTGCAACCTGCCGAACTTTGCAAAATATTTACATCGCTTGCGCTTGCTAAATTAATATCCCGTCAGGAAGTAGATTTTACCAGCGTAAAATCGCAATTGATTGCGGGTGCCATTGCATTAACGCCTGCAGCACTCTCTATTTTACAACATGAACTAGGTTTAGCACTCGTGTATTTGAGTTTACTCATTGCCATGTACAGAGAGGGATTACCGGCACAGTTTTTAATTATTGGATCTTGCTTTGGTATTTTAGTACTCGCTACACTTATTGTAGAAAGAGATGCATTATCCGTCACGCTTACTGTATTAACAGCGCTAATTATTTTTTTAGCCTACAGACAAGTAAGAAAAAAACAAAGACTCGTAACTATTTCAATCATACTTTCTATTTGGGTGTTATGTGTGGGCGTTCAGCGTTATGTGGTACCTTATATTTTTAATAACGTTTTAGAATGTTACCAAAGTACCAGAATTTACAGCATGGTGGGTAAAGAATATGACTGTAGTTTAAATAAAAAATCGAACGAAAAATTTAGTGGCAAAGCAGCCCGCAAACCAGATGATTACAATGTAAGGCAAAGTAAAATTGCGATTGGCTCAGGTGGTTTTTTTGGAAGAGGATTTTTAAAAGGCACACAAACAAGAGGTAAATATGTACCTGAACAACACACAGATTTTATTTTTACATCCCTTGGCGAAGCATTTGGATTTGTGGGATGTGCTATATTTTTAGGGCTCTACTTATTTTTCTTATTTAGAATTGTGCGGATTGCAGAAAGGCAAAGAAGTACATTTAGTAGGGTATACGCTTACTGTGTTGCCAGTATTTTGTTTTTCCATATCGCTGTAAACGTAAGTATGACCATTGGACTTTTCCCTATTGTTGGGATTCCACTTCCGCTTATTAGTTATGGTGGATCTTCCTTACTCACATTCACGGTATTAATTTTTATCATGCTCCGACTAGACGCCGATAGACAAATGGTGCTGCGTTAAGCCAATTATATATTTCATGCAAATCATACCATTATCTGAAGGCAGTTTTACCATCGATCAATCCAAAGTCTTTGTTCCGTTTAATACACAAACAGAAGCCCTTCAGAGCAGGCCTACCGGTAGCATACTCGTAGAAATTCAACCCTTTGTTGTAGTAACAAGTAAGGATGTTATTTTGATAGACACGGGTCTTGGATATACGGGAACTGACGGATCCTTACAGATACATGAAAATTTAGAAAAAGCAGGGATTAAACCGGCCTCTATTACCAAAGTACTCATGAGTCATTTGCATAAAGACCATGCAGGAGGTACCACATTTAGTAATATTGACCATACGGCTAGGTATATTAGTTTTCCGTATGCTACTTATTATATACAACAAAGAGAATTTGATTATGC
>JAGWVE010000006.1 GCA_018971025.1 Bacteroidota bacterium
GTTTGGCGTTTGGAGTTGGTTGAAGGCATTATAGAATCCTAATGATCTTTCAAATCTCAATTGTGCAACCGAAGGCATCCAGCCGCTCACTTCAATAAAATTATAATAAGCAAGATTTTGTTTCTGTTTCTGCTGAAGGGTGAGGGTGTTGTTACAGATATCACCTACCGCTACTATTCCGCTGGTCAGCATTTCATCTTCAGCCCTGGCAATGGCATCCAGTATCTCTTCTTCGGGGAAATGGCGTTCGTTCACCACTTTAAAAACAAAATCCACCAGGCCGGTCTGTTCGGGTATCAGCCCGCGCATATGGCTGAGCTCCAGGTGGCAATGGCAGTTGATAAAGCCGGGACTTAAAATGCCATTGTATTGACGGATATCTTCTCCTGCGTCTTTTGCGTCGATGATCTCTTCCACGATACCCTTATCGGTGGTGATCAATACGGCATCCTGACCGAGTAATTCGGTTCCGGTGAAGAGTTGGGTGGCCTGGAATTTCTGGTAGCTCAAATGGGGGTCAGATTGATGGCAAATGTATTTAAGGCGATGGGTTTTGCCGCAGATTACACGAATTAACACGAAAAACGGAAAAAGCAGTGCAATCTGTGGCTCAAAAAGGCTGACCGGACCCCTTGTTGCAGCTGAATTGTGCGACGCAACCCAGCCCAATAGCTGTAAAATTGCCTGTTTCATCAGCATGCTTAAAAAATGATTCAAAATTATTATTGATAATCAACTAATTACGAAGGTGCGTTGTAAAATACTTTCCCGGATTCTTGGAAAATTGCGTGGGTGATGCCTACCTTCGCCGTCCATTAAAAACCGGCGGGATAGCGTCCGGGTTCATTAAAACAGAAAATAGTATATGAGTAAACTTCATTTCACCACCAAGCATGCAAACGCGGCTACCGTACAGCACAACTGGTATGTGGTTGACGGTACTAATCAAACCGTAGGACGTATTGCATCAAAAATCGCGGCTGTTCTTCGTGGTAAGAACAAAGCGTATTACACTCCACACGTAGACTGTGGCGATTATGTTATTGTGATTAACTGCGAAAAAGTTGTTTTCACTGGTAACAAATTTCATGACAAACAATACATCAACTTCTCTGGTTACCCAGGTGGTAAAAAAGAAGAAGCTGCAGAAGATTTAATCAAGCGTCGTCCAGAAGTAATTATGGAGAGAGCGGTAAAAGGTATGTTACCTAAAAACCGTTTGGGTCGCAAGATGATCAAAAAGTTATTTGTTTATGCAGGTGCTGCTCATCAACATAGCGCACAGCAACCAAAAGAACTTACATTCTAAACCAATTACAAAACATTAATTCCAACATAAATGGAAAAACAAAAAAACGCAGTTGGTCGCCGTAAAGAAGCTGTAACCCGTGTATTTATTAGCAAGGGTGAAGGTAAGATCACTGTAAACGACAAAGACTATAAAGCTTATTTCCCACTTGTTTACTTGCAAAATCAAGTAGAAGCGCCTTTAAAAACTGCAGAAGTGGAAGGTAAATTTGACATCGTAATTAACGCACAAGGTGGTGGCCTTAAAGGTCAAGCCGAAGCTGCAAAGCTTGGTATCGCTCGTGCTTTATTAGAGATGAATCCTGAATTCCGCCCTACTTTAAAAGCAGCTGGTCAATTGAAGCGTGATCCACGTAGTGTTGAACGTAAGAAATTCGGTCACAAGAAAGCACGTAGAAGCTATCAGTTCAGCAAACGTTAATCAAACTTATACTCTAACAAATTATACAATCATACAATGGAAAATAATACTTCATTACAGCAACAACTTTTGGAGGCCGGCGTACACTTTGGTCACCTCAAAAAGAAGTGGAATCCTAAGATGTTACCTTACATCTTTGCTGAGAAGAAAGGTATTCACATTATTGACCTCAATAAAACAGTAGATCACCTACAAGAAGCTGCTGCCGCTGTTAAGCAAATTGCAAAGAGTGGTAAGAAGATCATGTTTGTTGCTACTAAAAAGCAGGCAAAAGAAATCGTGAGCGAATGTGCGAAGCGTGTAAACATGCCTTATGCAACTGAGCGTTGGTTAGGTGGTATGCTTACCAACTTCAACACAGTGCGTAAGAGCGTTAAAAAGATGCAAAGCATTGAAAAAATGTTAGCTGACGGAAGCGCAGAAAGCCTAACTAAAAAAGAGCGTCTTACTTTAAGTCGTGATAAAGAAAAAATGGAAAAAGTATTAGGTGGTATCGCGCAATTAGGCCGTTTACCAGCTGCACTTTTCTTAGTAGATATTGGTGTAGAACATATTGCACTTGCAGAAGCAAAACGTTTAGGCATTACAACTTTTGGTATGGTTGATACCAACTGTGATCCTAACAAAGTTGACTTTGCAGTACCTGCAAATGATGATGCAACTAAATCTATTGCAATCATTACCAACTACATCGTTGCTGCAATCGCAGAAGGTTTAGCAGAGCGTCAAGCATCAAAAGATGATGATGAGTCTGAAGAATCAAACAACGAAAACGAAGCAAAAGCTCGTAGACTAGAAGCAGAAGCGCAAGCAGAAGCTGGTCGCGGCGGTCGCAGAGCACCTGCTAGCGCAGATGGTGCTGCACCTAAGCGTCGTACCACAACAGGCACACGTCGTCCTGCTGCTGGAAAATAAATGACAACTCAATTGGGCCATCACTTCAATACCTTTTGGTAATGACTTATGGCCCAATTTTTATAAAGCCTAAAAATTAATTATTATGAGTACTGTAAACATTACAGCCCAAGATATTAACAAGCTCCGTCAGGCAACTGGTGCGGGTATGATGGATTGCCGTAAAGCATTAACAGAATCTGCTGGTGATTTTGAAGCGGCTATTGATTGGTTAAGAAAGCAAGGTCAAAAAGTTGCTGCTAAACGTAGTGATCGTGAAGCAAAAGAAGGTGTGATTATTGCACAAACTTCTGCAGACAACAAAACTGGTTTTGTAGTTTGTATTTCTTGCGAAACAGATTTCGTTTCTAAAAATGCAGAGTTCGTTGCATTCGCGCAAAGCATTGCTGATGCTGCTGTTGCAAACAATGTAAAATCTGCAGAAGAATTAAATGAAGTAGTGATCAACGGCGCTAAAGTGTCTGATATGATCAACGATAAATTAGCTTCTATCGGCGAAAAAATTGGTGTAGCTAAATTCGAAAGAGTAGAAGCTGCTTATGTAGCATCTTATATCCACGGTGCAAATCGTATGGGTGTATTAGTAGGTTTAAATAAAGAAGCAGCAGAAGCTGGTAGAGACGTTGCTATGCAAATTGCAGCGATGAACCCACTTGCTGTTGACGCAAATTCTATTCCTGCTGATGTTATTGAAAGAGAGCGTGCGATCATCATCGATACCATGAAGGAAGATCCTAAGATGGCTGGCAAACCAGACGAAATGGTTGCTAAAATTGCTGAAGGTAAGCTTAATGCTTTCTTCAAAGAAAATACCCTTTTAGCGCAAGCCTTTGTGAAAGATGGTGGCATCACCGTAGAGGCTTACTTAAAATCTGCTGGCGACGTAGTTGTTACAGAGTTTAAGCGTGTAGCTTTAGGTTAAATAGTAAGTTTCAAACTGCTTATACAAAGAGGCCCTCACGGGCCTCTTTTTTTTTGGCTCGGTTTTCTTTGGCACTTGGCTAAAAATTGAGGTTATTTGCATATATAAATGACCCATTATGCTTCCTAAGTACAAAAGAATCTTACTTAAATTATCAGGTGAAGCCTTATTAGGTGAACAAAAAAATGGCGATCCGTTCAATCCAAAAATTATTGAGCAGTACGCGCAGGATATTAAAAAAGTAGTAGACCTAGGGGTACAAGTTGCCATTGTTATTGGCGGTGGTAATATTTACAGGGGTATGAATGAAGCCGATAGCGGCATCGAGCGCGCACACGGCGATTATATGGGCATGCTCGCAACGGTTATTAATGCCATGGCGATGCAAGCAATGTTAGAAAAAATTGGCGTGTATACCCGCTTACAAAGCGCGATTAATATGGAGCAGGTTGCAGAACCGTATATCCGCCGTAAAGCGTTAAGACATTTAGAAAAAGGACGCGTTGTTATATTTGGTGCGGGTACTGGTAACCCTTATTTCACAACCGATACTGCCGGTTCTTTACGTGCGATTGAAATGAAAGCCGATGTGATTTTAAAAGGTACCCGTGTAGATGGTGTGTACAGTGCTGACCCTGAAAAAGATCCTACGGCTACTAAATTTGAAACCATTGGTTTTCAGGAATGCATTTCTAAAAATTTAAAAGTTATGGACATGACAGCATTTACGCTGTGCATGGAAAATAAATTACCCATCATTGTGTTTGATATGAACAAGCCTGGCAACTTATTAAAAGTGGTTGAAGGCATGCAAGTAGGAACACTGGTTGGATAATCAAATAAAAACTGGACACATGAAAAAATGGCTCCTTGTTGTATGTATTGTTGCTGCTGCACAAGTTAAGGCGCAACAAAAATTAAGTTTATCTGACGCCATTGCAATCGCATTAAAAAATAGTTACGACGTTGAACTTGTCAGAAATCAACTTTCAATAAGTACCATCAATAATAATCCTGGTGTTGCAGGAGCCTTACCCACAGTGAATCTTACGGCTTCTGATAACGAGCAAGTGATTTCAATCAATCAAAAATTTCCGGACGCTACACGTAACACCGAGCGTAATAATGTAGGATCTAATATTTTATCGGTAGGGGTTACCGGAAGTATTTTATTGTACAATGGCAACCGTGTGGTAGCTACACAAAAAAGATTGGCGCAGTTACAGCAGCTCAATACCAATGTACTCAATGCGCAACTTCAAAACACCATGGCAACAGTTGCTGTTCGTTATTATGAAATTGTACGTCAGCAAGAGCTGTTAAAAACCATTCAAAAATCAATTGCTGTTTTTCAAAAAAGACTGGATGTTTTAGAAGCCCGCAAAGAAGCAGGACTTGCTAACAACGCAGATATTTATCAGGCAAAGCTGGATTTAAATGGCCAAAAACAAGCCCTCGAAACACAATATTTAATCATCAAGCAAAGCAAGGCAGACTTATTGCAATCGATGGTGCAAGCTCCAGATTCAGCAATTGTAATTGATGATAAAATTTCGATTGATCAATCTTTGGCTTTAGAAAGTATTAAAAATGCGTTGCCTACCAATCCGCAATATATTGCTGCTGCTACACAAATAAGCATCAATCAACTGATCGAAAAAGAAACAGCTGCACTGCGCACGCCCACTTTAAGAGCAACAACTGGTTTTAATATTAGCAGCAATAAAAGTGCTGCGGGTTTTATTTTACTCAACCAAAGTTATGGTCCATTTGTTGGCATTAACCTTAGTGTTCCAATTTATAATGGATCTGTGTTTAAGCGTCAAAGTCAAGTGGCTGCTATTAATACGCGCAGTGCCAAGTTGCAACAAGAAACGGTTGCGCTTAATTTAGAAACCAGCGCTGTTAAAACTTTTAATGCCTATTCAAATGCATTGGCGCAACTTCAAACAGAAAAGGACAACTATGCGTTGTCTGGTCAATTATTAGATTTAGTGATGCAAAAATTTGAACTCGCGCAGGCCACCATTATTGATGTACGTCAAGCACAGCAGAGCTTTGAAAATGCAGGCTACCGTTTGGTAAACCTTGAGTACACAGCAAAAATTGCTGAAATAGAACTCAATAGACTCGTTAGCAAATTAGCTTTATAATTTTTATTCATCTGGTATGCATGTTACCTCCAAATTACCGAGCACTGGCATTAGCATATTTACGGTCATGAGTGAGCTTGCTGCAAAGCATGGCGCCGTTAATTTAGGCCAAGGATTTCCTGACTTTGACATGCCTCAAGACCTCATAGAACTTGTGGCTGCAGCTATGCGCGATGGATATAACCAGTACACGCATTTAAATGGCTATTTACCCCTCAGAGAGGCAATTGCAGCCAAAGTAGCGGCGCTTTATGGCACGCGTATATCGCCAGATTCAGATATCATTGTTACACCGGGCGGTACCTATGCCATTTATACGGCGCTTACCACTATTTTACAAAGAGGGGATGAAGTGATTGTGTTTGAGCCTTGTTACGATAGTTATATTCCCAATATTGAAATCAATGGCGCTGTTGCGGTAACCATTCCACTTCAATTTCCAACATATAGTATTCCTTGGGACCTGGTTCGTGAAAAAATTACGGCACGTACAAAGTGCATCATGATTAATTCGCCGCACAATCCAACTGGAACAGTACTATCAAAAAATGATATTGAACAGTTAAGACAAATTGTTGCGGATACACAAATTATTATTCTAAGTGATGAAGTGTATGAGCATTTGATATATGATGGCGTGGAGCACCAAAGCATACTTCGTTACCCCGATTTATTAGCGCGTAGTTTTGTATGTTTTTCTTTTGGCAAAACCTATCATGCTACGGGATGGAAATTAGGTTATTGCATTGGCGATACTGGTTTAATGGAAGCGTACCGGAAAGTGCATCAGTTTAATGCCTTTTGTGCAGATACCCCTAAGCAAGTGGCACTGGCTACGTACATGGAAAACAAAAACGCTTATTTACAACTGGGCGTTCAGATGCAAGTGAAGCGTGATTTTTTCAGAAGCCTGATGAAAGCCACGCCACTGCAGTGTTTGCCCTCTAGTGGTAGTTATTTCGAATGTTATAGTTACGCAAACATTTCAGATGCAGCAGACACTGATTTTGCTATGAAGCTCATTAAGGAATATGGCGTTGCCACCATACCCGTGTCTGCGTTTTATAAAAACAAAACAGACAACAAAGTGGTCCGTTTTTGTTTTGCAAAAAAAGAAGAAACCCTTCAGCGCGCACTAGAAAAATTAGCATCGCTCAAATAATCATATTACCCAATTGCGTTATTGATATCTGCCATTAAGTCTTCAATATCTTCTACACCCACACTCAGTCTAATTAAACTATCAGAGAGACCGTTTTTAATACGCTCTTCTCGTGGAATAGAAGCGTGTGTCATAGATGCAGGATGATTGATCAGTGATTCTACACCACCTAAACTTTCTGCAAGCGCAAATACCTTGGTACTTGAAAGCACCCTTACAGCATTTTCAACGCTGTCATCTTTTAGCGTAAAGCTCATCATGCCGCCAAATCCGCGCATTTGCTTTTTGGCTACTGGATAACCTGGATGGTCTTCAAACCCGCACCAGTAAACGCGTTCAACCTTTGGGTGTTGCCTTAAAAAAGCTGCCATGGCTGCGCCATTTTCACAATGACGTTGCATACGTAGGTGAAGTGTTTTAATACCTCTTAATACTAAAAAGCAATCCATGGGGCCAGGTACGGCACCTCTACTTTTTTGAATAAAATATAATCTTTCACGAAGTGCTGCGTCATTCATGACAAGGCAGCCTTGTATTACATCGCTGTGTCCGCCTAAATATTTAGTAGCAGAGTGCATCACAATATCGGCACCTAAGTCTAATGGATTTTGTAAGTACGGAGAAGCAAAGGTATTGTCTACACAAAGTAAAATGTTGTGCTTTTTTGCAATGCTAGCAACGGCTGCAATATCTGTAATATTCATGAGTGGATTGGTAGGTGTTTCAATCCATAATAATTTTGTTTTACTAGAAACCGCTTTTTCTATTTGAGTGATATCAGTAGTGTCTACATAGGTAAACACGATATTATATTTTGCAAAAATTTTAGTGAAGAGCCTGTAGGTACCACCATACATATCATTTGCTGCAATCACTTCATCACCTGGTTCTAGTAACGTAATAACAGCGTCAGTAGCAGCCACACCACTACTAAAAGCGAGCCCAAATTTTCCATTTTCAATTTCAGCAAAAGCGCTCTCAAGGGCCGCCCTTGTTGGGTTTTGGCTACGTGCATACTCATAACCTTTGTTTACACCAGGGGCTTCTTGTACATAGGTAGAGGTTTGATAGATAGGTGTCATGATGGCGCCTGTAGAAGGATCAGGCTCTGTGCCAGCGTGGATATATTTGGTTGCTAATTTCATAGGTATCGATTTTACAAACTATTTCTTTTTATTAAGGATGGCTTCTTTAGAAAACGAAATGGGTAGCATTACTTTTACTTGGTCCCATAAAATAATGAGTCCTGCACCTAAATTGGTTTCTTCAAAATATAAAGTGAAGGCTTCGGTGGTATCCATTGTTTTTAATACCGGCACTTGAACGCGTAGTAAATCTTTTTTAGCGTTGTAACTAAAATTACCCCAGCTAAAATTATCGGTATTTAAAATGAGTGTCCAATTGTTTTCATTGGGGATACTATAGAGTGTATACCTCCCTTTAGGCACCAATTTGCCGTCAATTTTTACAGGCACAAAAAATTCAATTTCTGTGGCTTCGTTGGCACCCAAACGCCAAATGCTATTATACTGTACAATGTCGCCAAAAAGAACACGTCCATTTTTTTGAGGTCTTCCATAAATAACCCTTGCAAAGGGTTCACCACTTGCTTTTCCGCTGAGTTTAAGCATGGGAAAGTTGGACGGCCAATAGCTCATATCCATGGGCGACTTATCTAAATCAGTAGGTTTTTGTTGTGCAGTTGCCAAAATACTGGCCACAAGCGCTAGGGCTAAAAAAAGAGGTCTCATGCTTCAAATTTCAATAAAGAAAACCGGTTAAAAAAATTACTTTTGCCCTCACAAATTATATACCATGACAAAAGGCCCTGTTTCCCAGTTTATTGAGCACCATTACCGCCACTTTAATGCGGCTGCTTTAGTGGATGCTGCAAAAGGTTACGAAACGCATTTATTAGAAGGTGGAAAAATGCTCGTGAGTTTAGCGGGTGCCATGAGTACCGCCGAATTAGGTATTAGCCTCGCAGAAATGATTCGTCAAGATAAAATTGCGATCATTAGTTGTACCGGTGCTAACCTGGAAGAAGATGTAATGAACTTAGTTGCACATAGCCATTACAAGCGTGTGCCTAATTACAGAGACCTTACGCCGCAAGATGAGTGGGATTTATTAGAAAACCATTACAACCGTGTTACGGATACTTGTATTCCGGAAGAGGAAGCCTTTAGACGTTTGCAAAAACATATTGTAAAGTTTTGGAAAGATGCAGAAGCAAAAGGGGAGCGTTATTTCCCACACGAATTTTTATACCAAGTAGTACTGAGTGGTGAATTAGAACAGTATTATGAAATTGATCCAAAAAATAGTTGGATTGTTGCGGCTGCTCAAAAAAATATTCCGATTGTTGTTCCAGGATGGGAAGACAGTACCACCGGAAACATTTTTGCTTCTTATGTAATCAAAAATGAATTAAAAGCGAGCACCGTAAAAAATGGTATCGAATATATGATCATGCTTACCGAGTGGTACCGTGCTAACAGTGGTGGAAAAGGGGTAGGCTTTTTCCAAATTGGTGGTGGTATTGCAGGTGATTTTCCAATTTGCGTAGTACCCATGATGTACCAAGATTTAGAGTGGCATGACGTTCCGTTTTGGAGTTATTTCTGTCAAATTAGTGACTCTACCACATCTTACGGATCTTACTCTGGCGCGGTTCCTAACGAAAAAATTACCTGGGGTAAATTAGATATTCATACACCTAAATTTATTGTAGAAAGTGATGCAACGATTGTGGCGCCACTTATTTTCGCATACATTTTAGGGCAGTAATAACTGCAAAAAATAATTCAAATAAAAAAGCCCTCTGAATTATCAGAGGGCTTTTTTTATGCAGATATGTTATTTTAGTTTATCTCGCTGGCATTGTTAAAGGAATATCTCTTTTTAACATTGCATCTCTGTTTGCGATTTCGCAAGCAGTATGGAATACCATTAAGGTTCTTTTTTGCATCAATTCGAAATTGATTTTATCTACAGTATCTGTTGGTTTGTGGTAGTCTGCTAAAAGCATACCATCGTAGAAGAATAAAATAGGCACACCCATTTTAGCAAAGTTGTAATGGTCGCTACGGTAGTAAATTCTATTTTTATCGTTCGGGTCATCAAACTTATAATCAAGCACTAAGTTGCTAGAATTTTTATTGGCAGCTTCGTTGATGATCGGTAAATCAGAACTTAATTTGTCATGACCAATTACATAAATATAATTTAAAGAATCGGCTGTCATGCGCTCTGTATCTACACGACCAATCATGTCTGTGTTTAAATCTGCAGTTGTTTTATCCAATGGATAGATAGGGTGTTCAGCGTAATATTGAGAACCCCAAAGGCCTTTTTCTTCACCAGACACCGTCATAAACACGATTGTTCTACGCGGGTATTTACCTTTTTTAGCAGCGGCCGCAAAAGCTTCTGCCATTTGCATTACACCTACAGTGCCTGAGCCATCATCATCTGCACCATACCAAATTACATCTCCTTTTTTACCTAGGTGATCGTAGTGGCCTGTTAAAAATAAGTATTCGTCTTTTTTATCGGTACCTGGTAAAATAGCAATTACATTACTGCTCTCTAAGTTTTCAGTTGTTTTTGTAGCAACAATATGTAAACCTGCATTGTAAGCGCCTTTTGTTGTAGCAGCAATATCAGCTATACTTAAAGTGCTTGAACTACCTACCAGTGCACTAGCAACAGTAGTAGAAATATTCACCATTAAAAAACCTGGTGCATCATTTTTTTTGAGGTACATGCCACCCTTAACTTGTGTTGCAACTTTTTTAGGAAAGTCTGCAGAAACCACTAAAAGACCAATCGCACCTTTACCACTTGCTACACGCATTTTTGCAGCAGGAGATGCTGGGTTGGCACCAAATGCGCGGCTTCCACCTGCACCCATTGTTGGTATGCCAGCGCTAGAACCTTCTACCACTACCACTAATTTTCCTTTAACATCTAGGTTTGCATAATCGTCGATTCCTTTTGCAGAATCTACAATACCATAACCAGCAAATACAATGCTGCTGTAATTAAAGTTACCGCTTGCAATGGTTTGCATAGAAAAATTAAAGTCTTTATCCCATTCCATGCTTTTACCATTTACAACCAATTGTTTTTGGGTAAGTGCATCTTGGTAAACAGGATATACTTGTTGATAGCTATCACCATTACCTGGCTGTAAGCCCATTCTTTTAAATTCATTTTCGATGTAAGCAGCTGCACGCTTTTGGCCTGGAGAAGCTGTTTCACGGCCTTCCATATCTGCGCTCGCTAAAATGCTTAATTTTTCTTTTAAGCCATTTGCTGTAATTACTTTTCCAAATTTGGTAAGGTCATCTGCTTTTTGTGCAAAAGCAATCGTACTCATCAAAGGAAAAAAGATCCAGATCAATTTTTTCATAAGAGGATTTTATTTATTGAATTAAGAACATGAAATTTTTCCAACACGTGTTGCATGTCTACCACCTTCAAAAGCGGTTTCCATAAATACTTCAATCATTTGTTCTGCAAGTGCTAATGCAACAAATCTTGCAGGGATACAAATGATATTTGCATTGTTGTGTTGTCTGGTTAATGCAGCTACATCTGTTTGCCAACAAAGTGCTGCTCTAATCGATTGGTGTTTATTAGCGGTCATGGCAACGCCGTTGGCGCTTCCACAAATTAATATACCAAAAGTACTTTCACCGCTCGCTACGCTCGCTGCAGTAGGATGCGCAAAGTCGGGATAGTCCACTGAATCTAAAGACGGTGTGCCAAAATCATGCACCTGATAACCCTTGTGTACCAACCATTTTTTAATAGCTTCTTTGTATTCAAAGCCAGCATGGTCTGATCCAATAGCAATAGGTTTAGATGCGTCAAAAACAAAACTCATAATCTAAGGTATTAAACTAGTATGAAAGATACTCCGTTAACTCCACTCTTCTTCCTCTTCTTTAATTTTTTGTTTGGTCACTCTTGCGGCCACTAAAATACTTAGTTCATATAAGGCAAAGAGTGGAAGAAACACGATGAGCTGGCTCATCCAATCAGGGCTAGGTGTAATGATAGCAGCGGCTAACAGAATCACCACCACTGCATATTTGCGAATTTTTCTTAAATAGGTTGGCGTGATCAATCCAATTTTTGTAAGGATAAATGCTAGTACGGGAAGCTCAAAAGCGATGCCGCAGCCAAGTATCAAATTGGTTAAATTGTCTAAATAATCGGTGAGCGTAGGTCTTGTTTCAAGAACACCTTTGGTACCCAGGGTAAAGCTTCCTAAAAAGTTAAACGTAAAAGGACCTAATAAAAAATAACCAAATGCCGCACCCGTAAAAAAGAAAAACGAAACCCAAAAAATAATAAAACGGGTATTTTTTAATTCTTTGTCTTTTAATGCAGGCTTAATAAAGCGCCAGAATTCCCAAAAAATATAAGGGAAAGCCACGAGCAGTCCGCCAATAAGGGCTAGTGAGATACTGCTTAAAAACTGACCGCCAAATGTGGTTGTTTGCATGTTTATTTTAACCGGAGGCATGCAAAGGGCGTCACCCATATGTGCCCAATGGCTAAAATCACATAATACGCGGTAAGAGATAAAATCAGGGTTAATAGGTCCTGTGATGATATTGTCAAAAACCCAGTCTCTGTATATGAAAATGATGGCAGCCATCACCAAAATGGCAATCACGGATCTGATAATATGCTGACGGAGTTCTTCGAGGTGGTCTATAAAACTCATTTCGGCCTTCTCTTCGCCTCTATTTCTATTAAATAATGCCATTGTAGGGACCTTTTGGGAGGCTAAAGTTAGGGGTTCTAGCGCAAGATTTTAAGTTTTACCATCTCAATTCTTGTGTCGCTTACCGTTAAAACATCTATTTGGTAATGATCTAGAATAATGGTCTCTTTTTGCTTCGGAATGGCTTCGTGTTTATTGATGATATAGCCACTTAATGTTTCGGATTCATTTTCAGGAAAATCCAATTCATATTTTTCTTTGAGGTAGTCTAATTCGAGTCTTCCGCTAAAAATAAATTCGTCGGTGGCGAGTTGTTTTTCTACAAATTCTTCTACGTCGTATTCGTCTCTAATTTCACCAAAAATTTCTTCTAGTACATCTTCCATGGTAACAATACCTGCAGTGCCACCAAATTCATCTACTACCCAAGCAATACTTTTACGCTCTTTGGTAAATTTATTAATCAGGTCTGTGGCAGACATACTTTCTGGAACAGCAATAATGGGATGTAAAATTTCTTGAACAGATGCAGGTCTTTTAAATAGGTCAATTTGATGCACATAACCTAATATTGAATCTACGCTATCATCATAAATAACCAGTTTACTTAACTGTGTTTTTATAAATTGCTTTTTTAAATCTTCGATGCTGGTATGAATGTCTGCGCCTTCAATCTCTGTTCTAGGAACCAAGCACTGCCTGATTTTCACGAGTGGGAGGCTCAGTGCGTTTTCAAAAAGTTCGGTATTTAATTCTTGGTTTTCTTCGTCCTGATCTTTTGTTTGTTGAAAAAAATGTTCCAGATCTACTTTACTAAACGCTTCATTTTTATTGTTCACGCGTACATTAAAAATATAGGTTAGTATCCACTGTGCAATAGAAACAAAAACACTTGCAAGGGGTTGAAGTAGTGAATGAAAAAACTGCGCTACGGGTGCAAAAAAAGCAATTAACTTATCGTTGCGTGCTTTAAAAATTGCTTTCGGAATAAACTCGCCAAAAATGAGCACCACAAATGTAGAGATGATGGTGTCAATAATTAATTTGAGGTATTCGTTTTCTACATGTAGGGGATTCCAAGCAATACCCTTTAAAAAAGAAGTAAAGAGTAGTCCATAAATCACGAGCACAATGTTGAGTCCAATTAAGCAAGTACCTATAAATTTAGCAGGACTCTCCATAAAATTAGAGAGAATGATACCGCTTCTTAACCCTTGCTTTTTTTTAAGCTCAATGCTAAGCCGGTTGGCACTAATAAATGCAATTTCATAACCAGCAAAAAAGCCAATTAATATAAGCGAGGCAACAATCCAGATAATCGTGTATAAGTGTTCGGACATAGTGTTATAAACAAACGTAAATATACACAGAATATTATGCTAAATCCATAAATGGCTTATTCCCTAAAATAGCATCGATACGAGCTAAAACCTCAGGTGTGAGTAGCTTTTGGGCATCTAATGCTTTTAGGTTTTCAGTTAATTGACTGGCTTTAGTGGCACCTAAAATAGTGGTCGTTACATTTGGGTTGGCAAGCGTCCAAGCTATCGCAAGAGCTGCCATACTAATGCCTAAATCTGCAGCTACAACACTTAGTTTCTTTACTTTTTCAATTTTATTATCTTGCACCCAGCGCTCTTTTAGCCAATCAAAACCTTCAAGTGATAATCTAGCATCGGCAGGAATACCGTCATTGTATTTACCGGTTAAAAAACCGGCACCTAGTGGACTCCAAATGGTGGTGCCTAAGCCTTTGTTTTTAAATACGGGTAAATAGTCTTGTTCCATTTTAAAACGCTCAAACATATTGTATTGAGGTTGTTCTACAGTGGGTCCAATTAAATGATGTTGATCGGCAACGCGGTGCGCTTCCATAATTTCTGCAGCACTCCATTGAGATGTTCCCCAGTATAAAATTTTACCCTGTGTAATTAAATTATGCATGGTCCAAACCACTTCTTCGATAGGCACATTTTGATCGGGTCTATGACAAAAATACAAGTCTAGGTAATCAGATTGTAAACGGCCCAAAGCCTCGTGGCAGGCTTCTATAATGTGTTTACGACTCAGTCCAGTTTGGTTGGGTTTGTTGTTTGTTCTCCATCCAAAAAACACTTTAGAAGAAAGGGTATAAGAAGTACGGTCCCATTTTTTTTGTTGTAACACACGACCCATCATTTTTTCACTTTCACCAAACGCATAACCTTCTGCGTTATCAAAAAAATTGATACCCGCATCATAGGCCATGCCCATTAAAGTATCAGCGGTGTTGTCTTCAATTTGTTTGTGAAACGTTACCCAACTTCCTAAACTTAATGCACTCAATTGTAAGCCTGTGCGGCCCATTCTTCTGTATTCCATAATTTTATTTTATTAGCATATTATTTTGAAAGTACACTATCTGGTAATATAGCATAGCTACCAGGTAGGACCGTAAAGAAAACAATATTTGTTAGATTTTGGTTCGACGTAAACCCATTGGCATACTTACCTTTTTGTTTGTAGGGGTAGGTTTGAACCAGCGTTACTTCTTTATCGGTAAAAAACTGCTCAGTACCTTGGTCCCAATAGAGTTCTTTACAAAAAAGGGTGTCTCCCTTTAAATTAAAGACCACAACACTGTCTCTTAGGTATACTTTTCGTTCATTTTCGAGGTATCTACCGTATTTGGCGTCTAGTTTGCTCTCAAGTTTAAGGCTATCATCAAAAAAGTCTACGTGTAATGATTTTGGAAATTCGGCCTTTCGGGCGCTATCACCTTGGTAGCGTAGTAAAAGTGGCGCTGTTAATTTGGCGCTTATTTTTCCTTCGTTGCTGAGGTAACTTTCTATTTGGATGCCTTCTTCAATACTGGTTGTTTTGGCACCCAATTCTTTTACTACGTTCACGTCATTTTCACAAGCGTACATAAAAAAGCAGCCAAAAAAAATGGCTGCTACTTTATATATTTTATGTGCGGTACGCTTAGTCATACTTACGTTTCTGGAACCAAAGATCACTTAAGCTCATGCCCAGTGTAAACTGCGCAAAACTTTCTGTAAAATTATTTACGTTAGATCCTCTTTTGCCTAATTGTAAAGTAGTATTAAGTACTGTAAATTGTCTATCATAAGCATTCCATTTTTTAATAGGAAGTCCCATACCCATCGAAAATCCAAATTGTTTTAAACCATTGCCATCAGGATTTACATAATCTTTTCCTACAAAAAATCCTGCTCTATAATTTACGTTGCTCCAATAATTTCTACCGGCAACAGGGTCAGGACAAAATTGTGCACCCACTCTAAACTGCCAACTATCTACAAGTCTATCTGATTGATTAAAATATTTATACTTTGTCCATTGTGTGCTAGTATACTCCGCACCAACTGACCAAAGTTCAAATAACCCTCTGTTATTACCAGCTGTTTTGTGAAGTGTAATACCTGCTGTGTAGGTGGCAGGAATTTCTACAGTGCCCGGAACATCCAGCACTTTATATATGCTATCAATGGTAATATCTCCCGACGCAGATTGCGTGAAAGTCTCTCTCTTAGTGGTTTGTGTGCCACTTAGTTGTTGACTAAAGTTTGCAGTAGCACCCAGTCTAACCCAATATTTGTTAATCACTTTAGCCTTGCTATCTACATTTTCAGCAATCGAAAAATCATATTGAAAGCCCGTGTGTAAAAAAGCACCGCTAAAATTTCCAACACTTGCAGAGTTAGATTGATAATAAAAAACTGTATCGTTCAAGAAAGTTTTTTTAGTAGATATTTCTCTTCTACCAAAATTATAACCGGTATTAAAGCCAATGCTAAATCCTTTCCATTTTTTACCAAGTCCAATAAAAAGTTGATTGAGTCCACCACTTCCTTCGTATACCGTTCCTAAACTATCGTTGGCAATTCTTGTACGTTCCACCACCGAATAATTGATTTTACTAGCGGGTCTTAATCCAAAAGCAAAACCCAAATTCTTTTTGCTTTTAATGGGTGCACCAAAAGCAATATACGTGGGATAGAAATTATTAGAAGTAAATTTATCAGAAGGATTAGCGCTTCTTAAAGTTCTAGAATCAATGGTTAATCCTAAATCATAAGACACCATAAAAAAGCTTGAATAGGTAGCCGGATTAGCAAAATTGATCGCTTGTCCAACATTGTTAACTTGACCATCTGCATATGCAGCACCAAGTCCACCCATCGCTCTACTTATTGAATGACTACCTGGTGACACATCACCAAGGCCATACCTTGAAAATGGAGAATTTTCTTGTGCCTTCGCATCTAAAAAGAAACATCCGGTAACTAGTAGCGGTAGGAAAATCCTACCCATTATTAATCTCACTGATCGCATAAAGGCCTTTAAATATTAAGTTAGGGTCGGCAAATATCCTGTTTTTTAAGTGTGGTACAAAAAAAGGCATATCTCCCCCGGTTAAGAGCACGTTAAAGTTGCTGTATTTTTGGGCATAAGCCTCTATGATACCGTCAATTTCTTTGGCCATACCCAAAATAACCCCCGAAAGAAGGTTGGTTTTTGTGTCGTAGCCCACTAGCGGGAACTGTTTTTGGGCCTCAATTAAGGGCAAAAGTGCCGTTTGCTCGTGCATAGCCCTAAAGCGCATGTTCATACCCGGCGAAATGCTTCCGCCTAAAAATTCGTGGTATTTATTGACGAAATTGAAGGTAATGCAGGTTCCTAGGCCAATAGCGAGGTTATGTTGCCCTTCAAATAGGTCAACAGCCGCCGAACAAAGGGCCAAACGGTCGGCGCCAATGGTTTCGGGCTTACCTACTGGGGTGGTAATAGGTAGTTTACTGGCATGCCCCAACATATGAAACTTGGCGGCAGCACCTAATTGCGCCTCCAGCCCATCTCGGTGCTTGATCACAGATGATAATATAATTTTTGTGGGATGGTGGCTTTTTAAAACCTCCGCAATGGTATTTTCCGAGTCATTTTCTAGATGAATGGTTTCTTGTAGGTCGCGACCTTCAAAAACCGCACATTTAAGCCGGCTATTTCCAAAATCAAGGCATAAGGTTCTTTCCATAAAAGAAGGTTCTGTAGTTACCAGGTTCAAAAATAATGCTTTTGGACAGCTTCATCTACTATTTACTTGGATAGCCTACAATTTCACGGTTACTTTGTAGCCATGAAAATCAGTGGCTTCACAATTATTAAAAATGCAGTGATCAACGACTATCCCATTGTGGAAGCGATCACTTCTATTTTACCAGTTGTAGATGAAATGATTGTGCTAGTGGGAAAATCAGATGATGATACCTTAGGTTTGATGCGTTCGATAGGAGATCCTAAAATAAAAATTCATGAATCGGAGTGGGATCCCAATCTCAGAAAAGGCGGTGCGGTACTTGCTGTAGAAACCAATAAAGCATTTGCCTTAATCGATCCAAATAGTACTTGGGCTTTTTATATTCAGGGTGATGAAGTGGTGCATGAAAAATACCATGCAGCTATTAAAGAAGCCTGCAATCAATATCAACATGATACGCGTGTTGAAGGACTTCTTTTTGATTATGTACATTTTTATGGCACTTACGATTATGTAGGAGATAGTAGAAAATGGTACAACAAAGAAGTGCGCATCATCAGAAATAAAAAAGAAATTCGTGCTTACAAAGATGCGCAAGGCTTTAGAAAAGGGACCACCAAAATTGATGTAAAGAGAATAGCAGCAAGTGTTTACCATTATGGCTGGGTAAAAAGTCCTGCGCAAATGGCTAAAAAAATAAAAAATTTTAGTGCGCTTTGGCATTCGGATGCGGAGCTCAACGAGATTTTAAAAGACAACCAGTATTGGGATTTTACAGCCTACGATTCGTTACAAAAATTTTCAGGAACGCATCCAATGGTCATGCAACCCCGCATTGCTGCACAAAATTGGAAAATAGAAATTGACACCACCCGAAAAAATTTTTCATTTAAAGACCGGATGCTATATTACTTCGAAAAATTAACGGGCATTCGACTTTTTGATTTTAGTAACTTTAAAGTCATAAAATAAATTAGATGAATAGCGCTCAAGAATTAGCAGCAGGTATCATAGCTGGAGATTTTAAATCTTTGGCAAGGGGTATTTCTTGGGTTGAAAACGAAGTGCCAGGCTATGAACATTTGTTGCATACCACACCTGCGCATAAGTGCGCTATTACTGGGATAACGGGCCCTCCGGGTGCTGGTAAAAGCACATTGGTAGACGCGTTAATTGCTAACTGGGTGGCTGCCGGAAAAAAAGTAGGCGTGCTTTGTGTAGACCCTTCTTCACCCTTTAATTTAGGCGCATTACTTGGCGACAGGATTAGAATGAGTGAGTGGTACAACCATCCTGGCGTATACATCAGGTCACTTGCAAGTAGAGGCGCGCTAGGTGGGCTGCATACGCATATTTTAGAAATTTGTCAGCTCATGGCCGTAGCTGGATTTGATGAAATTATTGTGGAAACTGTTGGGGTTGGACAAAGTGAAATTGAAATTGCAGGTCTTGCCGATACCACGGTTGTTGTTGTTGTGCCAGAAGCCGGCGATGAAGTACAAACCATGAAATCTGGTATCATGGAAATTGCACATATTTTTGTAGTCAACAAAAGCGACCGACCCGAAGCAGATCAATTTGTACATCATCTAAAACAAATGATGGCGCCAAGTTTTTCAAATACATCGTATCAAATACCCATTATTAAAACCATCGCAGCTCAAAAAACTGGTATTGATGAACTCGCTGCAGCCATTGCTGCACATCAGTTACAGCTGCACGACCCTACTAGAAAAAACTGGTTGCTAACGCAAAAAGCACTTCGTTTAATTCAACAAAAAAGAATGCAAGACATAGATGTTACTGCATTACTTGCTACGATAACTGCAAAATCACAAGATCCTCAATTTAATATTTTTGAATTTGCACAATCCTACTAATACATCTGTTGCAGTAGTGGTTGCCACCTACAATGGCGCTACCTATTTGTTAGCGCAATTAGAAAGTATTGCGCAGCAAACGCATAAGCCTGATCAAATTATTATTGTTGATGACGCTTCATCAGATGATACTATATCTATTGCACATGCATTTGCCGCGCAGCATCCGGAAGTTATGGTGGTTCAAAATGAAACCAGACTGGGTTACATTAAAAATTTCGAAAAAGGCATGCTGCTTGCCACTGCAAATTATGTAGCATTAAGTGATCAAGATGATATTTGGGTGCCACATAAACTGAAAACATTACTAGCAAATATTGGTGATCAAATGCTGGCCTATTCCGATTCTGAACTCATTGATGCCAATGGACAATTGCTGCATCAAAAAATGTCCTCCATTAAAAATCAACTCGCTTACCATACCCCCATTATGTATGCGGTTGGAGCCTGGGCGCCGGGTCATGCCATGCTCTTTAAAAAGGAATTAATTGACAAAGCCATTCCTTTTCCAACCCTTGTTACACATGATTTTTGGTTAGGCTTTGTTGCAACTTGTTATAGCACTGTGGTATATGTAAACGAGCCACTGGTACATTACCGCCAGCACGCACAAAATGCAATTGGCGCCGATACTACTAAAAATAAAAAAGCTTCCTTAACGTTTACGCAAAAAAATGAGCAAGCCCGCGCACGCATGGGACTATTATACAATAAAGTAAAAGAAACCGGTCACAAACATGCAGTTGTGTTTGAAAAAATAAATGCTAGTTATAGCAGCTTTTCTTTGGTCAACAATTTTAGACGCGCCAAATTATTTTATACCTATCGTGATTTAATACTCGCTTACAAAAAAAAGTCGGCGCTACTTAAAATATTATTCGCTGTAAAAATGTTTTTTAAAATTGACTAGCAAAAAACTTTACTTGAAGTCTTTTGATAAAATTTTTTACTTGTACACTTAATGGAACTTTGGCCTCAGGTAGTGGTCCAGTAAACTTCTCACCTCTGCGTAAATAATACTTAGATAATGTGCTTGACGTGAATCCCCATTTTTGAATAAAAGTAAAATAGCCTTTGTTTCGTTTTACGCGCTTCACAGATACAGATCCAAAGTGATACACCCTGCTTTCTGAAATGCCTCTAAACAGCCTCACGCCTGCATTCCAGAGCTTCATCGAAAAATCAGGATCGGAGTACATGCCCGGACTAAACTCATTGCTATAACCACCCACGGCATCCCAGGTATCTACGTGTACAATATTTGGAGGCCAGGTAGCACCCTGCCAATCCTGCATAGGTAAGGATGCGTAAGTAGCTAGTAAATCTGATTCTTTAAAACTGCTAATGTCTTTGCCAAAGTCATACTCAATCGAACAATTGCTCTGCGCTTTTAATTCGATAGCAGTACTTGAAAAAAAGAACTGGTTATGACCTGTTGCTTCAATGGCTTTTACAAGTGGCGTATCCCAACCCGGACATACATACATGTCATCATTGATGTACAATAAGTAATTTGTTGTAACCAGTGTTCGACAACTATTTAATGCATAGCAAACGCCAATATTTTCTTTACTATAAGAGTAACTAATATCTGGTTGCGATTTTACCCAGTCGAGTGTACCATCTACGCCTTCATTAATATGCACAATAATTTGATGCGTAAATTTTGAATGCTTTTTAATACTCTCAATGCACAATTGTAAATAGGCCAAATTGTTCCAGCTAGGAATTACAATAGAGAACTTTGCCTCAGATGCCGTCTTGCCCGCTACTTTTTCTATATTTACATGCATTGATTACTACCTTAAAGGCTAAAAGTAAAAATTGTTGACGAAACCGCCTATTTCAGTTGTTGTTTGCACCTATAACGGGGCAAAATATGTAGAAGAGCAGCTGGCTTCTATTACAGGCCAAACCTATGCGGTTACCGAAATAATTGTGGTTGACGATGCGTCTACTGATGATACCACGCAGGTGGTAGAGCGCGCGGCAGCGCGCGATAGCCGTATTCTACTCCATAAAAATGAGGTTAATATTGGATTTACGGCCAATTTTGAAAAAGCCATGAAAATGGCAAAGCACGATTTTATTGCCATCGCCGATCAGGACGATGTATGGCATCTTCATAAAATTGAAAAATTGATGGCTGCTTTTTTACCTGAAGCTGCTGCTATTTATTGCGACTCGGTTCGTTTTTCAAAAACCGTTCCATCAAATCCGGTGGCCAATAAAAAAAATAGGCGAATTAATGGAACGGAGGTTAGGCAACTTGCGATGTACAATACGGTGAGTGGGCATGCGCTCATTATCCGAAAGTCATTGCTTGCGCATGCACTGCCCATTCCTTCAGAAATATATTACGATTGGTGGTTGGCATTACAAGCAGTAGCCAATGGCGGTTTGCAGTTTTTGGATGAAATACTAGTTTACCAAAGAGCGCACGACAACAATGTTACCATCGCAAAAAACACTAGTGAAAAGGAGCTCCGAAACAATTACCGCACCATGCTGGGGGCGCATTTAAACGCATTTACACAAATCGATAATTTGTCAAAAGAGGACAAAGCATTTTTTACTTCGTTTCAAAAATATTGGGATCAGCCCTCTACTCAAAATTTTAGTAGAGGCTTATTTGTTTTTATTTTAAAACACCGAAAAAACCTCTTTTACTATAAGAAAAGAAAATTTCCTTTTGTTTCCGCATTCAAGCACGCATTTTTATTTGCCTTCCGAAGTGCTTGATTTTATCTACTTTAGCAATGCTAAATTAAAAACATGTCAAAAAGGCTAGTACCTCTTATCAAAGCATTTGGGCTCATAGATGGAATTATATTTTTTATTCGTCGCATTTTTAAAAAAGATGGATGGTATGCATCTAGTCGCTATAATACCCGTATATATTTAAGAAAAAAATACGCTGATAATTATACTTTTAAACAAGTTTTTTTAGAGGACCAATATAATTTTAATATCCCATTTACACCTGCTACCATTATTGATGGAGGCGCTAATATTGGACTCGCATCTGTTTATTTTGCACACCGATACCCTAGCGCAACCATTGTAGCTGTTGAGCCTAGCCAAGAAAATTTTAAAGTAGTTGAAAAAAATATAGCAGGGTTTTCTAAAGTCACTGCAAAGCTTGGCGGTATCTGGAATGAGAACAAACATCTTGCTATTGTTAATGCAAAAGATAACGATAATGCATTTATGGTGGAAGAAGTTGATGCTGCAACGCCGGGAAGTATTCCAGCCTATTCAATAGGGTCAATCATGCAAGAAATGAACTGGTCATCCATTGACCTATTAAAATTAGATATAGAAGGTTCAGAAAAAGAAGTGTTTGAAAAAAATTACGAGTGTTGGTTACCGCACACTAAAATGATTATCATTGAAGTCCACGATCATATGCGTAAGGGTGCTGCTAAGTCTGTGTTTACTGCAATGAACAAGTATCATTTTTCTTTTTCAATGCACCACGAGAATCTACTCTTTATTAATTTGGATCTCTAAATTTCTGTTCTGTTTTCCACCAGCGCCAACCAATGTAACCCATAATGGCAAGTGGTGCTCCCGCTAAATATAAGATAGCGCCATTTAGTGCTTTTGCAGGACCATCTCCTAATTGAGAAGCTGTTTTTGTACAAATCGAACACTGTGCACCTGCCTGATTGGAAATGACCAATAGTAATAATCCGGCGATGCTATAAAAAAGAATGCGTTGTGTTTTAGGATTCATAGGTTTTTAAGGGAATGCCACAAAGTTAATTGAATAATTGCGTAAGAAATTTTCTTAACTTACTATTTCAATACTATAACAGTGACAGAACGCAGAAAGTTTATTCAAAAAATAGCCGGCATCACCGCTGCCTTTAGCGCCCCCAGTCTTTTACAACAGGCTTGGGCTGCAAACTGGGAAGATGTCCATCAAAAAACCCAGGGTTTAACCCCTCAAGAACTAGCTTCCAACGAAGACTACTGGTCCGTTATCCAACAGGCTTACACCGTTAACCCTAATATGGTCAACCTCAATAATGGAGGTGTTAGTCCGGCCCCAAGGGTGGTGCAAGAGGCCGTTGAGCGCTTTAATCAGCTCTCCAATGAAGCCCCTTCCTATTATATGTGGCGTATTTTGGATCAGGGCCGCGAGCCTGTGCGGTATAAACTAGCCACATTAGCTGGAACGTCACCGGACGAAATTGCCATCAACCGCAATGCGACAGAAGCCCTAAATACAGTTATTTTTGGCTATCCATTTAAGGCCGGAGACGAAGTGATTGGAACCAAACAGGATTATCCAAACATGATTCAGGCCTACCGTCAGCGGGCACTACGCGATGGTATTGTGTACACACAATTAAGTTTTGATTTTCCTATCGAAGATGACAATACCATTGTAGCGGCTTTTGAAAAAGCGATTACGCCAAATACCAAGCTTATTCATATCACGCATATCATTAATTGGGTAGGACAAATTATGCCCGTTAAAAAAATTGCAGCAATGGCGCATGCGCATGGTATCGAAGTAATTGTTGATGGTGCGCATTCGTTTGGACTACTTGATTTTAAAATTCCTGATTTAGGATGCGATTATTTTGGTACCAGTTTACATAAATTCTTATCTGCACCCATTGGGAGTGGCATGTTATGGATTCAAAAAGATAAGATCGAAAAAATTTGGCCACTACTATGTAATGATAAACCCCATAGTTCTGATATTAGAAAGTTTGAAACCCTTGGTACCAGAAGCTTTCCAATAGAGCAGGGCATTGGCGAAGCCGTTAATTTTCATATGGCCATTGGTCCTAAAAGAAAAGAAGAAAGGGTGCGCTATTTAAAAAATTATTGGGCTACAAAAGCACTTGGTATTCCGGGTGTAAAAATTCATACTTCCTTAAAAGACAAATATGCCTGCGGTATTTGTGGAGTTACGATTGATGGTATGACACCTGCTGCACTAGACGGGGCACTTTATACAAATTATAAAATTCATACAGTGGGTATTGTTTGGGAAAATATAAGTTGCGTTAGAATTACGCCGCATGTATATACCAGGTTAGAAGACCTGGATAAACTTGTAACAGCATTAACTGAAATTGCTGCGAAACAAAAAGTATAGATCCTCAAAATAATAAACCCCCAAATTTGGGGGTTTATTATTTTTTATGCTTTAGCGGCAGCTTTTGCAGTTTTTACAACAGCTACTTTAGCTGGACGGCTCTTACCAAAAGAACCTTTGAATCTTTTACCTTTAGCGGTTTTTTTATCACCTCTACCCATGGTTTAAATTTTTTAAATGAACAATCTTGAACTGCAAAAATAGAAAAACCCCGCGAAAGCGGGGTTCAATTCTTTTTCTAAGTAAAAATTAAACTTTGCTGCTTAATTCTTTACCAGCTTTAAAGCGAGCAACTTTTTTAGCTTTGATTTTGATTGTTTCACCAGTTTGTGGGTTACGGCCCGTACGAGCTGCACGCTTAGAAACTGAGAAAGTACCAAAACCTACTAAAGTTACTTTATCACCTTTCTTAAGTGTTTTTGTAACTGTGTCTACGAAAGAGTCAAGTGCAGCGTTAGCTTGTACTTTAGTGATACCAGCATCTTCAGCAAGTTGCGCGATTAATTCTGCTTTGTTCATAAATGATTTTTTTAGTTGTTTGAATAACAAAACAAATTTATCCGCTTTTCCCAATCAGCAAAATTTTTTTATTAAAAAAATCAATTCCCGGGATTGCTCCAAATCCTTTATGCAAAGGGATTACAGGCTTTTTATAAAAAATAGCTTCTGTGTAATAAGTGCCTATAATACTCGGAAATCCTTTGCTGTAAAGGGTTTCAGGCGATATTGCCTAAGATTCAATGCCCGTAAGGGTTGTAGAACAATATAATGAAGATTTGTGATTACCAAAATGAAAATTTAAATCTATCCACACTCAATTCACAACTGCCATTAATGACTTAAAACCTATGGTTAAAGAGCCCCAAAGCATTGTGGCGTCTTGTCTTAAGGCCGCCGCGTAGGTGTCGATATACTTGTCATATTGTTCCCTGTTTTCTATAAAATATTGCACGGCATAAGTAGGTCCGTCACTATCATCGATGTCTAATATTCGAACAAAATGATGATGGGTAAAACATCCCGTGCGCAAAACGGCAGGTATATGGGTGTTTTTCATCCAGTTTACCCAGTTTTCGTGAATACTAGGGTCAATTTTGGTGGTTACGTTGTATAATAGCATGGCTAACAGGTATATATGTGTTATTTGCCTTTTAAAGGGCTTAATTCTACAAAAATAGGGCAGTGGTCACTGTGTTTGACCTCCGGAAAAATAGAGGCGCTTTTTAGAGCAGTTGAGAGCGAATCTGTTACACAAATATAATCGATGCGCCATCCCTTGTTTTGTAAACGTACTGATGGAAAACGCTGACTCCACCAGGAGTATCCACCTGTAAATTCAGGATTCAGGTGTCTAAAACTATCTATCCACCCCGTATTTAAAAACTGATCCATCCAGGCACGCTCTTCTGGTAAAAATCCAGAGCTCTTTTTATTGCCTTTAGGGTCATGAATATCAATTTCACGGTGGGCAATATTATAATCACCTACTACAATCAGTTGCGGTCTTTTTTTTCTTAGAGCAGCAAGGTGTTGATCAAATTCAGAGAGCCACTGGTATTTGTAGTTCTGTCTTTCATCACCACTGGTACCAGAAGGGAAATAAGCATTCACAATACTAACGGCTCCAAAATCTGCTTGAATAACCCTTCCTTCAAAATCAGACTGCTCAATGCCCGTTCCATACACGACATTGTCTGGTTTTATTTTTGTAAAAATAGCAACGCCACTATATCCTTTTTTTTGTGCCGAAAACCAGTAGCTCTCATAGCCTAATTTTTCAATTTCAGAAACATCAACGTCATCTTTGGTGGCTTTGGTTTCTTGCAAACAAATAATATCTGCAGGGTTCTCCGCAAGCCACTCAGTAAAACCTTTTTTGATGGCAGCTCTGATGCCGTTAACGTTGTAAGATATAATGCGCATTTATAATAAAAATTTATTGTAAGCGATGAGTAATAATTCTTTGATCATTGTTGGATTGTTATAGCCATTAATGAGCATAAAATTTTCGGGATCTGTTTTTCCTTTAACAATACCAATCAGTTGATTGTTGATATACAATTCTTTCATTTCATTGTTCCAGAAACTATAAATCGTAAAATGTGCACCGTTAATTTTTCCGGTCATTTGATAATCATAGTTCACTTTAAACGTGTAGTCTTCTTTGCTAATACTAGCTGTAGAGCTACTATCTATACCATTGGTAGTTTTGTCTAAATAAATTTGCTTAAGTGGGTCGCCTACATATTTAAAAATCCCAAAAACGGCAACGGTGTCTTTGCCTCGAAGCATGAGGTTAACCATACCAGGCAAGAAATTGGTAAATATGTCTTTTTTACTAATGGCCTGACCAAAGGGGTCTATTTCAGTTGCAAGTTTGATGGTATAATTTTTGTCTTGGTAAACATCTCTGCATTCCTGTCTTAAATAAATAAAATCAGAACTAGACATGTTGCCTGTTTCTTTCATTTTGGAAAGTAGCAGCGGCGATGCGCTACTATCTATTAATTTGCGCTTGACCCAAATTTCATCATACAGCTGCTCACCCATTCTAAGCACTTCTGGATTGCCCTCCATGTTAAATTGCCAAACACTTTTATTTTCTTTTACTTCAATTTTAGTTGCATTTTTTAGGTGCTTTAAAATAAAATTATCTGCATAATATACGGGTGGTGCTTTTATTTCAACCACTTCGGTTGTATTGCTGCTATCTAGCGCCATTTGAAGCCCTACCTGCACCAGAGAGCCAAAGCTTTTTTTCGTTAAAAAAATATTTTTTGGACTAATACCACCACCACTGCTAGCTGTTGTTGTTATGGCTGCAAAAATATTTTGATCATTGATGATTTGCTTTTGACCATTGGCGAGCAAAATGCTAATTTGGAAAACACTTTTTGATTTTTTAATAATAACAGTATCTTCTAATTGGCTCATGGAGCCTGACATAAAAGTGGATGGGTCATACTCATAGAGCTCTACAAATAAATGCCAGGTACTTGTGTCATTTGTTTTAAAAGAAGCATTGTTGTTTTTTAGGGCTTCGGGGGTATAATAAATTTGAATTGGAAGCGCTTCTTCTACAAGCGTTAGGTTGTAATTACTACTCAGTAAGGTTTTTAGTTTAGCCGTTATGCCGGCCTGAATATTTGGGTCTTCTAAATAATACATGGTAGGGCCAAACATAGAATAGCTTCTGATAGATTCTATCACCACCTTATTTTGTGCCTCCAAGTAAAAGCTTGTTAGCATAAATAGGCATATATAAACCACTCTTTTCATACGGAGGCTAAATTACAACCTGTCTTTTATTATTAACAATTTTATTACAGGCCATTCGTTATCATTGTAACATCAATTATGGAACATACAGAAAGAATCATACCCGCCAAAGAGTTTGTTTACTTAGATGGCCCCAAGCCACGTATCAATGAGCTCTCTTTTGCCTGGGATATTTTTACCCAGTTCATTAAAGGCTTTAGAACACTACATTTTTTAGACCCATGTATTACTGTTTTTGGATCTGCGCGTTATCAGCCAGATCATCCTTATTACAAGGCGGCTGCTGAATTTGGTAAGCGCATTGCCAATATTGGCTTTACCACTATGACTGGTGGTGGTCCTGGTATTATGGAGGCAGCTAATAAAGGTGCCATGGAAGCAGGCGGAAAATCTGTGGGCTGTAACATTAAGTTACCTTTTGAACAGCAGCCTAACCCGTACATGCACAAATGGATTACTTTCGATTACTTTTTTGTTCGAAAAGTTTTGATGGTGAAATATTCTTACGCATTTATTATTATGCCGGGTGGCTTTGGTACCATGGATGAATTTTTTGAAACATTAACCCTAGCGCAAACAGGTGTGATCAATGATTTCCCTATTGTTATTTATGGGAAAGAATATTTTCAGCCACTCATTGATATGGTGGATGCCATGGTGGTAAAAGGCACCATATCACCAGAAGACAAAAAGCTCATGCTCTTTACTGATGATATTGATGAAGGGATGCAATACATTCAAGCGTACGTCAAAAAAAATTATACCGTAAAGCCACGCAAAAGATTGTGGTGGCTTTTTGAAAAAGTATAATGATATTATACTTTATTCAAGTACCGGACGAAGCCAACGCTCTGCTTCTTCTAATGACATATTTTTTCTGGTCGCATAATCCTTTAATTGGTCTTGCATAATTTTTCCAAGCCCATAGTAAGTGCTTTGTGGATTTGCAAAATACCATCCACACACCGATGACGCTGGGTACATGGCTAAATTTTCTGTTAGCTCAATGCCAATTGTATCCGTAACGTTTAAGAGTTCAAATAACTTATATTTTTCGGTGTGGTCCGGACAAGCAGGATAGCCTGGCGCAGGTCTGATACCTACGTATTTTTCTCCAATGAGTGCGGCATTATCTAAACTTTCAGAAGGCGCATATCCCCAATCTGATTTTCTAGTTTGCAAGTGTAGGTATTCAGCAAAAGCCTCTGCTAGCCTGTCTGCTAGGGCTTGCAACATAATTTTATTATAATCGTCGTGCTGCGCTTCAAAGGCTTTAATATGCTGTTCAATACCTTTAATGGTTACCGCAAATGCGCCTATAAAATCTTGTGTATTACATTCTGTAGGTGCTATAAAATCTGCTAATGAAAAGTTAGGTTGCCCTGGTGCTTTTTTAATTTGTTGTCTTAAAAAAGAAAGTTTTACTGGTTTTTCGGCTGCAACTATTACATCATCTGCATCACTGTTGGCTGGCCAAAAACCAATGATACCATCTGCGGTTAACCAGTTATTAGCAATGATGGTATCTAATAACGCATTCGCATCTGCGTATAATTTGCTGGCTTCTTTTCCGACAACTTCATCTGTTAAAATAGCTGGAAAATTTCCGTGCATTTCCCAAGTAATAAAAAATGGTTTCCAGTCTATAAATTCTCTTAGTACCGTTAGGTCAACATTTTTATAGAGCTTAGTGCCGGTGTATGATGGTGTAACGGGTTTGTATGTTTCCCAGTCAATGGCTACTTTATTTCCAAGTGCCTCAGTGTAAGACAGATATTCTTTGGTAGGCTTTTTATTATCAAATTGATCTTTGAGTTTCGCATAATCGGATTGTGTATCAGATAAAAATGCTGCTTGTTGATCTTTGCTTAATAAAGATCCTGCAACGGTTACGCTTCTAGAAGCATCTAGCACGTGAATCACATCTTTATATGCTGGTGCGATTTTTACCGCTGTATGAATTTTAGAAGTAGTGGCACCACCAATTAGCAATGGCTGCTTCATGCCTCTGCGGCTCATTTCTTTAGCGATATGCACCATTTCATCCAGTGATGGCGTGATGAGGCCACTAAGTCCAATGATGTCTACATTTTCTTTTTGTGCAGCTTCTAATATTTTATCTGTGGGTACCATAACGCCTAGGTCAATAATGTCGTAGCCATTACAACCTAATACCACACCTACAATATTTTTTCCAATGTCATGTACGTCACCTTTTACGGTTGCTAATAATATTTTAGCAGCACCCGCAGCCTCTGTGTTGGTGGTACCGGCAGCCAAATGCGCTTGTTTACGTTCTTCTTTTTCCGCTTCAATAAATGGGGTTAATACCGCCACCGATTTTTTCATCACACGGGCACTTTTTACAACCTGTGGCAAAAACATTTTTCCGGCGCCAAATAAATCACCCACAATATTCATTCCGTCCATGAGTGGCCCTTCAATTACATCGAGTGGCTTTGGATATTTTTGTCTTGCTTCTTCGGTATCAGCGTCTATGTATTCTGTAATACCATTGATGAGTGCATGCGCGAGTCTTTTTTCGACAGGCTCGTTTCTCCAAGCTTCATCTTTTATTTCAACCTTACCTTTTGCTTTAACGGTTTCAGCATGTGCAATAAGCTTTTCTGTGGCTTCGTTGTTGTCGTTATTTTTATTAAGGAGCACATCTTCACAAAGTTGACGAAGCGTTGGTTCTATTTCATCATAAACCACTAACTGCCCTGCGTTTACAATACCCATACCCATGCCTGCTTTGATCGCATGGAATAAAAACACAGAATGAATGGCTTCTCTCACGTGGTCATTGCCTCTAAAAGAAAAAGAAACGTTGGATACGCCACCACTTACTTTGGTGAGCGGCATTCTTTTTTTAATTTCTCTAGTCGCTTCAATAAAATCTACTGCATAATTATTATGTTCTTCGATACCTGTTGCTACTGCAAAAATATTGGGATCAAAAATGATGTCTTCGGGAGGAAAGCCAACTTTAGTAGTTAAAATATTGTAAGCTCTTTGGCAAATTTCAATTTTTCGTTCTTTGGTATCGGCTTGTCCCACTTCATCAAATGCCATTACTATAACCGCTGCGCCATATGCTTTGCACTTAAATGCTTGTTCAATAAATTTCTCTTCTCCTTCTTTCATAGAGATAGAGTTTACGATACATTTTCCTTGTACACATTTTAAACCAGCTTCAATAATTTCAAATTTAGAGCTATCAATCATGATGGGAATACGTGCAATATCCGGCTCACTTTGTAGTAAATTTAAAAATGTAGTCATGGCTTCTACGCCATCTAGTAAGGCGTCATCCATGTTTACGTCAAGCACCTGCGCGCCGCTTTCTACTTGTTGTCTAGCAACAGATAAAGCTTCTTCATATTTATTTTCTCTGATCAGACGCGCAAATTTTTTAGACCCTGTTACATTGGTTCTTTCACCAACGTTCACAAAATTTGTTTCGGGCCTAATAACAAGCGGCTCTAATCCGGCTAATCTTAAATAGGGTTGTATCGTATTATTTGAACTCATAAAAATCTAATTGTACTTATGCGATTGAAGTAGCTACTGCAGGTCTTTTTCTTGGCGCAATTTTTTTAACGTGGTCTGCAATATGTTTGATATGATCTGGTGTAGTTCCGCAACATCCGCCCACAATATTTACAAATCCTTGGTTGGCCCACTCTTCAATAAAATGGGCTGTTTGGTGTGGCGCTTCGTCATATTCACCCATGGCATTGGGTAGGCCAGCATTGGGATATGCAGAGGTAAAACAAGATGCAATTTGACTTAATTCTTCTATGTGGCTGCGCATTTCAGCGGCACCTAATGCACAGTTTAAACCAACGCTGAGTGGTTCTGCGTGTTTGATAGACGTATAAAATGCTTCGAGTGTTTGACCGCTAAGGGTTCTTCCTGAAGCATCCGTAATCGTCCCGCTAATCATGATGGGTAATTCAGGAATATTGTTTTCTCTAAAAAACTCTTTGGCAGCAAATATGGCTGCCTTTGCATTGAGGGTGTCAAAAATGGTTTCGATTAGTAACACGTCAACACCGCCATCTACGAGTCCTTTGATTTGCTCTTTGTATGCAACAACTACTTCATCAAAAGTTACCGCTCTAAATCCAGGATTGTTTACATCCGGCGATAAACTGAGTGTTTTATTTAATGGCCCAATGGCACCTGCTACAAATTTAGGTCCGCCATCTTTATTTTCTAGTGAAAACTCTTCAACAGCACGTCTAGCGCAGTTTGCAGCTGCCACGTTTAATTGATAGGCATAGGCTTGCATATCATAATCTGCCATCGCAATGGTGGTACTACTAAACGTATTGGTTTCAATAATATCGGCACCCGCTGCTAAATATTGTTTGTGAATACCTACAATGATATCTGGCTGTGTAATGCAAAGCATATCATTGTTGCCCTTTACGTCGGTGTGCCAATTTTTAAATTGTTCACCACGGTAATCGGCTTCTTCTAATTTGTGACGCTGAATCATGGTACCCATGGCACCATCAATCACTAAAATTCTGTGTTCTAATTCGTTTTTAATACTCATTGACATTTTTAATTTTAAACGGACAAGCCATCTAACAAAAAAATCTAACTAAAAACGTAAGGAGCGTTTAGGGGGGCGTTGCTATCATACGTTTATTAGTTCGATTGTATTCGAAAGTAGGGGGCTACCCGAATAGCCAGGCCGAACAATAAACAAATCCGCCTGTGCAGGACGCAAAGATACGTAAAACCCTATAATTGCGTATAGTTACAGCTAATTTCTAGGTCTACTTTTTCGGTTACGGCGCTCGCATCAATATTAAAATCAGCCATCAAGACATGTAAAGCAGCTGTTGCGGCAATTTTTCCTTTACGAATGTTTAAAGTTGCAGTGGTTTTTACTGGTTTTGTTACACCATGCATGGTTAAAGTTCCAACAATGTTGGCGCTATAAACACCATCTTTGGCAAAGTCAATGCTTTTAATATTTTGGATTAAGCCAGTAAAACTTGCCCTTGGATATTTTTCACTTTCTACGTATTCCTCATTAAAGTGTGTTTGCATTTCTGCATACTTAAATTGAAAACCTTTAAAAAGTAAACTAAAACGGAGTTCACCTGTTGCACTTATTTTACTTGACACTTCGTTATTAATGGCGCTCACATCAGGGTCTGTGGGTGATATAAATTTGATGCTACCTTTTTTTGTAGAAAAACTTAGTATGGTGTCTTTTTGTAAGGGTGTTGCAGTTGCTAACGCCATTTTTGTAGTACCTGTTTTTGCTTTAAACAATAGTACCGCTTCATTGATGACGATATTATTATCTTCTGGAAAATAGCCCGCACAAATTCCTTTGTAAGCAATGCTGTCAAAGGGTTGTACCGAATCTTGTAAAGCACCAAATGCAACCGTAATACTTCCGTTATGTGTGCTGTTTTCAATAGTTGCCACCCAGTTTCCAGCCTCATTTTTAGAAGCTTCTTTTACGATGCCGGATAGTACTAATACTTTATCGTTATACTGCGTACTTGCTGTTTTTTCATTTTGCTTGAAAGCGTCAAGAAGCGCATTAACTTCTACATTAACCGCTATTTCATTGTTGATATTGCGGTGTGGTTTATGATACACCCACCATGCAAATCCTGCACCTGCAATAATCCCGATTACAATAAAACCTAGGGTAAATTTGATCCAAGCTTTCATATCGTACAATTTATTTAACGTATTGACCCACAGGTAATCTGTTGGTAATACTTCTAGCAAGTGTCATTTCATCTGCATACTCTAGTTCGCCTCCAAAAGCAATACCTCTTGCAATGGTTGTTACTTTACAACCTAGCGGGGCTATCTTTTTTTGGATATAATAGATGGTGGTATCCCCCTGAATGGTTGGATTGAGCGCAAATACGATTTCTTCGGTGCTTTCTTTTTCAATTCTAGCTATCAGCGCTTCAATATTTAATTGCTCTGGCCCAATGCCATCTAATGGCGAAATAATGCCGCCAAGTACATGATAGGTCCCATTAAATTGACCGGTGCTTTCTATGGCAATTACGTCTCTTATATTTTCAACCACACAAATCATTTGCTGGTTGCGTGCACTGTTTGAACAAATCGAACAAATATTGCCATCGCTGATATTGAAACAGCGCTGACAAAATTTTATTTCATTGCGCATTTTAGTGATTGTATCACCAAACATGGTTACATCTCCAGCGTCTTGTTTTAGTAAATGCAATACGAGGCGTAGGGCTGTTTTTTTTCCAATACCAGGTAGCTTAGCAAATTGTGCTACTGCATTTTCAAGTAAGGAAGAAGGTAGTTGCATAGATTATTTTTTTACCAAGAAACTGTTATTTCGTTATCCCAATTGTTGCGTACAGAAATAGGCTTTGGAATTTCTATAACAATTTCTGGCTGCCTTTTGTTGAGTTTAAAAGACCCTGTATCCCATACGCCATTTTTATTGGCGTCAAACAAAATTCTTAAATCGTAACTGCCCGGTTTGTACCTTTTAATAACCAGTTGGTTGCTCGTTAAAGGATAACTGTTAACCACTTCATTTCTTTCTGTTATTTGTAAAACTGGGTTGCGCAAAGTGTCTATGTTGGGGAACTTAAATTTAATGAGGCCGTAATCCGTTTCTCTTTTGGTGTAAAAAGATAAAGTGTCTGATTTTGCAGTGGTATTGCCAAGGCTATCTGTTACCGATCCCTTTGGTACCAATAGTTTAAAGGGCTCTGCTGCTGGCCAGTTGTAACCAATGCTTAGTTTTGTAGCAGCGCTATCTAGGGTAAGGGTATAGCCTTCTTTGCTAACAAAATTAGTGTCAACTAACTTAATAGCAGCACTATCTTTTAAGATAATTTTTTTGGCAAAAGTTAAATCTAAAGATGTAAGTAAGTCCTGCTCTCCATTGTTAAAAGAAGCTTGATATTTTAAACGCTTGTCTTCTTTGGTGTCCTTATTGTTCGTTGATGCGTAAATCCTTTTTTCTATTTTTTTAACTTCTTCAAACGCATATATCGTGTCTGATTTTGTTTGTTCGCTTACTACTACGTGATTATTTAAAAACCCAAAATAGTTTGTACTATCGTCATATTTTCTAGAAAAATTAGTAGGAATTACATAAGCTGCATAGGTGCCTGGCGCTAGATTTTTAAAACTAAAATTACCTTTTCCGTTAACACGCGTATAATACCTTGGCGCGTTTTTATAAATTGACGTGTCGTTTACATTATTGTGAAGTACTACAATGAGTGTGCTATCCACTTTACCAGTAGCTGCCACCACAACCCGTCCACTATAACTTCCATTGTCGATGGTGGAACCCGTAGAAAAAATATACCTAAAACCTGTTGCCATATTAGACTCGTTAACGTCTACGATAGCTTTTCCAAAATCTAATGTATAGGTTGTGTTTTCTTCTAAAGAGTCTTTAAATTTTATGGTAACATTTTTTAGCTTGTAGTCTATGATAGGTGTGTTTTTAACCGTGGGGGACACAATTAAATTTTCTTGAATACCCTGAAGCGTTACGTATTCGTCAAAACTGAGCATGAAGTTTTTGGTATGCACATTGGTAGCTGAGTCTTTGGGTAAAGCAATCACTAATTTTGGAGGCAAGCTATCTCTTGGGCCTCCACCGGGTGGTATAATATTGGCACAGCCTGAAATGTACATGCTTATAAGTAAGACAAGCGCTCCCGCACCAACTGGTTTAAACATCTTTTGTATTGAAAGCGCAAACATAGGCTAATCTTCAGACTCGTCTTGATCTTCATGTAGTTCATGAAGCGCAATGGATATCTTATTTGTTTTGACAAAATTACACCAATGACATTCGTTTTTGCCACAACCGGTATAAAATTCCTTGTTTTTAATTTTTTGCCACACGGTTTCTATCTGATGGGTTACGGTTGCGATGTCTTGTGGGGTCACCACTACTTTTTCCTGCTTGTAAGTCCCGGTTTTATCTGGTTCTATAAAGTCAAAAGTGGCACTGATGGCTTCCCAGTCTTTGGAAGGATAGTTGTCGATTAAAATTTTGTAGAAAACCGCCTGTCTCCAATAATCGCCACCATTGGGGTCTTTGTCATGTGGTGGCTTTAGTTTAGGACGGGCTTTATCAATATCTCCGGTTTTATAATCAACAACATTAACGCTTTTGCCGTCAAATTCTATCTTGTCTAATTTTCCTTTTAATGGTACGCCTTTTACAACTACATTTCTAATATTGGTTTCTGCTAGCATTACTTTATTCCAACTATTAATATTAGCATCGTAGTAATTGTTGAGTACTATTTCACCATACTCCATTCTTCTGTCAAATTGCTCTTTGGTAAAATTTTCTCTGTGACGGTGCATGTACCAATTGAAATCAGCAATAAATAATTCTTTAGATTGAAAAACGTTGTTGTTTTTTTGCATTTTTTGAAATAACATTTCAAGAGCAAAGTGAACAGCAGATCCAAACTCGGTAGCTTCAGATTTTCCTGAAGGCACCCTTACTAAATTGTTATAGTAAAACTGTAAAGGACATTTAAGATAATTGTTAAGCGCTGTAACGTTCATTACAAACTTGTCAAGTAGCTTGTCTACAAAAGCAGCTTCTTCTTTTTCAATTTCTGGCGCCTGTTCTTTACTAAAACCAATCAGCGCAAATTCACTTAACTGCTCTTCGGTAATATTCATTTTATTTGGCACCAACTGATATCCATCGATAATTTCTGCAACAAATAATGAAGGTTCAATTTCTTTACCATCATTTTTATACTCCGTATAGCAAATGCTTAAATGCTTTGCAGCCCTTGTCAATGCTACATAAAACAGACGCCTTAATTCTTCTTCCTCTTTAAATGCCGGCCCAGAAACAAAGATGGTATCAGGTAATTGATAGCCGCCACCGGGCTTCTTTTTCTTCTCCCAATTGCTGGCATTACATCCTACTACAAATACGTGTTCAAACTCTAATCCTTTGGAGCCATGTGCGGTTAACAAATTCACCGCGCTGTGGCTGCCACTTAGTTTGGCTAGAGGTAAAGCGAGCCCTTCTTTATTCATCAGCGAAAAAATAGTAACCAGTGCATCTAAAGTGAGCCTTGGATTTCTGCGCGTTTCTTCTTTAATGAAATCAAAAAGACCCGTTAATAATTTTAATTCCCAGTGTTTGTCTGGGCTTTCCATAATGCAACGTAACAGACCCGATTCCTTGATGCAATTTTCAAATACTGTTTGCAGCGTTTCATTGGGCACATCTCCAATCATCTTTTCAATAAAAATTGCCGCAGCTTGCAGGCCCGGAATTTCTTTGGAAAACAAATCTTCTCCTTGGCCCGTTAATTTTTCTGCAATAAGTCTGCGAAGCGATGTTTTGTTGTCACCAAATCTGCGGTCTGCAACAGCAGCACTTAATTTAGCGATTTCGATGGGCGGAATTTGAAACCAATCAAAGTGTAAAATTTCAAACAATAGTTCATCACCTCCATAAGGTATATCATGCTCTGCGGCTAAATAAGTAAGCAGCTTGATTAGTTTTTGAGGCGTGGGTTGGTGTAAGATATTAACGCTTCGTTTGCTATAGTAAGGGATGTTTTTTTCTTTAAAATATGTAGCTAACTCCTCGCCATATTTGTTTTCTTTATAAATCACGGCAATTTGTCCGGGCTCCGTACCATTGTGTATTAAGGCATCCACAGCGGTTGTAATGCCAATCATTTCGGCTCTCGGTGTTTCATATACCTCTATTACCGGCTTATGCGTAAGCGTTACCAAATTTGTATTGGAGGCTACCAAATCTTTACTGAGGCCTTCTATTTTATTGACAAGGCGCTCTTCATTTTTATCGATGAGTGTTTTTGAAACGTCTAGTATCGCCTGCGTAGACCTGTAATTGTTGGTAAGCACTACCGTAAGTAAACTATCAGAAAATTTATCGGCAAAGGCTTGCATATTTTCTATGTTGGCACCCTGAAAGCGGTAAATACTTTGATCATCATCACCTACCACAAAAATATTAGGGGTGTCCCAAAAACTAATAAGCTGCTCTACAATTTTATTTTGTGTACCACTGGTGTCTTGATATTCGTCAACTAAAATATATTGATACCTCTCTTGGTAGCGAAGTAGTAAATGTTTATCTTCTTCAAATGCACGAATCACCCAGTTAATCATGTCGTCAAAATCATACCTGTTTTTGGCACGCATCATTTGTTGAAACACGGGAAAAGCAGCTACTGCTGCACGTAATTTTTCCATTTTTTCTGTTGCTTCCTCAATCTTATTTTCTTTGAGGTCGCCGGCCTTAAATCCTTTGTAGGCGCGCTTATACACAAACTCCTCCCGGTTGGGCATGTCTGCAATAAAGGCGTCGATACAGGTATTGATATAATCAGGTGTCCAACCTTCTTTTTTCATAGTAGAAAAAAGTTGCTGTAAATTATTGATCTCAAAATACACGTCACCTCTGTATCTTTTTAGCGGATGATTTTTTGGAAATTGATCAATTAAGGTTTTAAAAAGTGCAATTCTTTCTAAATCAGAAATAGGATCTAAAACCGTTTTTTCAAACAACGATAAATTTTCTTGGATGATGTCATTACAAAATGCATGAAACGTATAGAGGTTTACTTTGTAAGCATCAGGTCCAATAAAATCGAGTAGTCTTTTGCGCATGGCAACAACACCAGCATCTGTATAGGTAAGGCATAAAATATTTTCAGGACGGGTATCGCTTTCTAATAATATTTTTCCAATGCGTGCGCCTAAAATTTGTGTCTTACCCGTTCCTGGCCCCGCAATAACCATAACGGGGCCTTCCATATTGTCTACCGCTTTTTTTTGAGCTGGGTTAAGCCCACTCATAATTTTATCAAAAGCTGCCTGTTGTTCTGTTTTAGTGACCATAATTAAAGGTAAAATTTCTATTGCTACTTATAGGAGGGGCGCCTATATTTTTAATTAAATTTTGGCAAACATTTATACGCCATTTTTGTTGTAAGCTAAACTACTGCTATGTCTAAAGTGTATACGATCAAAACGGTTCAAAAAATACCTATTTCACTAGCCGAAGCCTGGGATTTTTTTAGCAAGCCTTCTAATTTGGCTGACATTACCCCAGATAACCTCGGTTTCAATATAATAAGCAAGCACCATGGCGAGCGCATGTATCCAGGTCAAATTATCGAATACATTGTGAAACCCGTTTTAGGCATTCCACTTTATTGGATGACCGAAATTACCCATGTAGAAGACCAAAAGTATTTTGTAGATGAACAACGTTTTGGCCCCTACAGTATGTGGCACCACCAACACCATTTTAAGGCAATTGAAGGTGGCGTTGAAATGACAGATATTGTGCATTACAAACTTCCGCTTTGGATACTAGGAGACATTGCACATACTTTATTTGTGAAAGCTCAGCTTACCCATATTTTTGATTACCGCTTTACGGCAGTAGAAAATAAATACGGAAAGTTTTAATTGAGTTCTACTAGGCCGCTTACATTGTTGTTGAGGTCTACAGATCCAATAAATAATTTTTCATCTTTTTTGTGCGCAATAGTGCTTGCATCAACAGTACATGTTTTTGCAGCAACCATAATTTTTACAAGCTGAGCATTTTTAGCATTTGCTTTTATGCCTGAAGCGCAAGAAAATATACCAAAGGATTTTATTTTTTCTTTGCCATTATAATTTACAACATACGTAGAGGCATTCTTTTTTTGAATGGTTGGCGCATCAGGTGCTGTGTCGTCTAACCATGGCATTGGTGGTACAAGTGCAGGATATTTGTAATAATTATTTTGCAAACTATCATTCCATCCGTTCGGATTTTTTGCAAAAGTGCTGCTGTTGTAAAACACGCTTCCCTGCGTTGTTTTAAAGGAACGTAATAAATTGATTTGATCTGGAATTTGATTGTTGTCCTTCCATGCTTCATTGGTGCCACCTCTATAAATACCATGTCCAATGTATAAGTGTTTGCCATAGGTGTATTGGTTCCACCAATTCAGTAATAAATCATAATCTGCTAGCTTGTGACCGCGTTCCCAATATAGTTGCGGCACTACATAATCAATCCATCCTTTTTCAAGCCATAGTAAAATGTCTGCGTACAAATCATCATAATTGGTTTGTCCACCTTTTGTTTCACTGCCTCTTGGATCTTGTGTTTTATTTCTCCAAATACCAAAAGGGCTGATACCAAATTTAACACGTGCATTAGTGGCGAGAATTGTTTTTTTAAGATCTACAATGATGCTATCGCAGTTGCTTCTTCTCCATGCATCTTTAGATAATCCTTTTCCATATTTTGTAAAACTTGCTTGGTCTGGAAATTCTTTACCTGCAATTCTGTAAGGATAAAAATAATCATCCATATGCACTGCATCAATGGCATATCTAGTTACCAAGTCTTTTACAATGGCTGTGGTATGTGTTCTTACAGCAGGAAGTCCTGGATCAAAATATTTTTTATCTCCATAAATTAAAAACCATTCTGGATGTGTTTTTGTAATATGATTTTCTGCTACAGAAGATCTATTGATATTAAAAACCGCTCGGTATGGATTAAGCCATGCATGAAATTCCATACCACGCTTATGTGTTTCTTCAATCATAAATGCGAGCGGATCATAAAATGGAACGGGTGCTACACCTTGAGTGCCCGTTAAATATTCCGACCATGGTTCAAAACTTGAAGGATACATCGCATCTGCTGCGGGGCGTACTTGAACAACAACGGCGTTCATGCCATTTTTTTGATGCATGTCTAAAAGCTTGATAAACTCTTGTTGTTGTGTTTCTACTGGAAGACCTCTTTTACTAGGCCAGTCAATATTTTCTACGGTGGCTACCCATACGCCTCTAAATTCAAAGTTGCGAACGGGTTGTGCGAATACATGAAAAGTGCAAGCTAGTAGCACTAAAATGGATGCTATTTTTTTCATGCTTTAAAGATAAATGGGGATCCCGGCCTGCGCGCTTTTGTGGATGAATAATTATGTGCTGTAATAGTAATGCACAATTGCGCCTAATTAGTCTTCCCATACGCTGAGGCCTTCGCTGCAATTGGCGCAAATATCAATGGACTTTCTGGAGGTCATTAAATTTTTGCGAAAAGCATGGTAGTCGGGGCTGTTCCATACTTCTGTAAATGGCTTGTCTTTTAAATTTCCTAATGTATGACTAGCGTCTTTATCAAAACAGCAAGGCACAACAATGCCATCCCAGGTAATTACATTGGCATGCCATAATTTCCAACAATGGTTGCCCAATCCGTTTTTTACCTGCATTTCACCAGCACTATCTTTTTTATACCTGCTATATTTTTGGATTGTTGGTATGAGTTTGTGTGGGTCATTGCTATAATCATATACTTGAGCGGTCTTAAATCTTACGGCATCTACACCGATTTCTGCCCCAAGTGCTTTAATGGCTTCAATTTGATGTTCGTTGGGTTTTACCACCAAAAATTGAAAAAATATAAAAGGCGTCTTGCTTTTTAATTCTTTTTTCCATTTTACAATTTGTCGCGCGCCTTCTATTACTTTATCTAGTTTTCCGCCAACTCTATACTGCTCATATACTTCTTGTGTGGTGCCATCAATGGAAATAATGAGCCTATCAAGTCCTGATTCCACCGTTTTTTTGGCATTGGCTTCCGTTAAATAATGGGCATTGGTTGAAGTGGCGGTATACAAACCTTTTTTATGTGCGTAATGCACCATTTCTAAAAACGCAGGGTTCAAATAAGGTTCCCCCTGAAAATAAAAGATTAGATATATTAAATCTTTATATATGGAATCAATGGTCTCGTTAAAAAAACTAGGCTGCAACATACCGGTAGGCCTGGTAAATGCCCTTAACCCACTTGGACACTCCGGGCAGCGTAGGTTACAAGAAGTGGTGGGCTCAAACGATATTGAAATGGGAAGTCCCCAAACAATGGGCTCTCCAGTAGCACGGCTTAACTGGTAACTGAAATAGACTTTTGCTCCATTCCATAACCGTCTTAGGGTTAGTTTGGATAAAAAATTAATAGAATCGTTGAGGTTAAACTGCGGCACGGTGTAAAGTTAAGACACCGATACATCTAAAATGCAGTGGGAAAGAATTAACTTTAGAGGAATAGGTAATTATTTTTTGTTGAATAATTTACTGTTATTTTTTATTTTTGTCAAACACTTGTCAACTTATTCTATGCATCCAAGCCCATCAACCTGTCAGCAGTGTGCACAAAGATTTAACTCTGTGTTTTGCAAGGCAAGGGAAGAGCATGTAGAAGTAATCAATGATAAAAAGGTTTGTAATATTTACAAAAAGGGCCAGCTTCTATTTAACGAAGGCGCTTACCCATTTGGTGTTTTTTGTATCAACGACGGTAAAGTAAAATTATCGCACCAAGGAGATGACGGAAAAGAACAAATCATTCGTTTGTTAAAAGCCGGCGATGTATTAGGCTACCGCGCATTATTAAGTGGTGACCGTTACAGTGCTTCTGCCATTGCGCTAGAGGACACACAGGTTTGTTTTATTCCAAAAGATGTATTTATAAATGTGTTACAACACGACGCTGGTATGGCTTTTGAAATGATGAAAGTATTGAGTGACGAATTACACCGTTCAGAAATCAAGCTTACACATTTAGCACAAAAACCAATTCGCGAAAGACTTGCAGAAACATTGCTTTTTATCAAAGAAACATATGGCTTTGAAGCCGACGGCATTACACTTGCTGTAAAACTTTCTAGAGAAGAAATTGCCAATTTAGTTGGTACTGCCACAGAATCTACCATTCGTTTGCTTTCTGAATTTAAAAAAGACGGCATGATTGAATTAGACGGAAAAAAAATCCAAATACTTAAGCCTAAGCAACTTTTAGCTACTGCCAATTTACAAGATTAACAAAGTTTTTTTTGAAACATGACCTTTGTCATTTTTCAATGTAGGTGCTCAAAATATCTTGCACCTAAATTAAGCAGTATGCTTACGCAAACGGGCGCGATCATTAAACCAACCATAGAAAGTATGTGTGACGATATTGTATCATCACATCATCTGCCTATTATGGCCGCTTGCAAATCTGTTTCTAACTTTTTACAAACCAATGCTGTTGTAAAAGACCTTTCTCCCGAAAACACAGAGTTATTACAGCTTTTGCACCAAAAATTAGAAGATGAATTAACACATTTATTTTTAAAAGAAACAGGTATTATTTTTCCAAGTATTAAAAATAAATTAGCAGAACACGCCCAAACATTATTGGCATCCTCCGTACTTGATTTAGTGTTACATGCCCACCAAGTCATTCTTCAGTTATTACAAAAAGAGCGTCAAATTTTAAATAATTATGTTACTTGTTACCATTGGGATCCTGCTTGGGCTAGCGTAGTAAATGAGCTGTTTAGTATCGAAACGATGGTCCATCATTTTATTCATGTGGAGCAGAGCAAACTATATCCTTTACTTATTAATCCTGAGCTTTATTAGTATGGCTTTTTCTACAGAAACCAAAACAACCCTGCATTGTTTTCACTGCGGAGCCGAATGTGTCAATACAAAAATAATTGTAGTAGATAAAAACTTTTGTTGTGAAGGCTGTAAAATGGTGTTTGAAATATTGAATCAAACAGGTATGTGTGGTTATTATGATCTAAATCAATCACCTGGGTCATCACAAAAATTTAATGTTCGTACAGATAAATTTTCATTTTTAGAAGATACTGCAATTGAGCAAAGCATTATTAGCTTTAAAGATGAAAATCAAACACATGTAACTTTTTATTTACCTCAAATACATTGCAGTAGCTGTTTGTGGTTACTTGAAAACCTTCATAAAATAGAGCCAGGCGTTGTTTTGAGTCATGTAAATTTTGAAAGAAAGGAAGCTGCCATTGTATACAATCACAAACAGTGTTCTTTGCGAAAGGTTGCAGAACTGCTAACACGCATTGGTTATGAGCCTTATATTAGTTACAGTGATATGGGTAAGAAAAGGCCACGCGTAAACAGCAGTAAAATTTACCGGTTAGGTGTGGCCGGCTTTTGTTTTGCAAATATTATGCTTTTAAGTTTTCCGGAGTATTTGGGTATAGATCAAAAAGAAGAAAACTTATTAATCTTTTTCAGGTATGTAAATGTGCTCTTAAGTTTGCCTGTATTTTTTTATAGTGCTGGAGAATTTTACAATAGCGCATGGCAGGGTATCAAACAAAAGTTTCTAAATATTGATGCGCCTATTGTGCTGGCCATTTGGGTTACTTTTATAAGAAGTTTATTTGAAATATTTTCAGGCACAGGGAGTGGTTATTTAGACTCTATGTCTGGGATCGTTTTTTTTATGTTGGCTGGAAGAATTTTACAGGATCGTACGCAAAAGCAATTGAGCTTTGAAAGAGATTACACATCTTACTTTCCGGTAGCTGTTACAAAAGTTAATGGCGTTGAATCAACAACCCTCGCTCTCCCAGATATTCAATTAGGGGATACGCTTCGTATTCATGATCAAGAATTAATTCCGGCTGATGGTATTTTAACCAGAGGCAATGCGCTTATTGATTATAGTTTTGTAACAGGTGAGAGCCTGCCAGTTGTAAAAGAAATGGGTGAAATCATTTATGCTGGCGGTAAACAGTTGGGTGGAAATATTGAGCTTTTGGTTATTAAAGAAGTGGCGCAGGGATACTTAACAAGTTTGTGGAATAAGGATGCGTTTAAAGAAGATCCTTCAAAAGATAGATCTTTTGTACACAACATAAGCTACTGGTTTACATGGGGTGTGCTACTAACTTCATTTGCAGCAGGCATTTACTGGTATTTTACAAATGTCATTGTAATGTGGAATGCGGTAACAGCTGTATTAATTGTTGCTTGTCCATGCGCTTTATTGCTTAGCAATACTTTTACAAATGGGAGTATTCTCCGAATTTTTTCTAATAATAAATTTTATTTACGAAACGCAACTGTCATTGAAAAACTTGCAACAGCAAATACTTTGGTATTTGATAAAACTGGCACCCTTACCACTAGGGCCTATCAAGATGTGGTATATCAAGGTCTTCCAATAACGAGTAGTATTAAAATGAAAATAGGAGCATTGGCTGCACAGTCTTCGCATCCATTAAGTAACGCCATTGCAAATTGGTCCGGAACAGTAGTGGGTAATCCAGTTATAGCCTTTGAGCAAATACCTGGAAGTGGTATTGAAGGCATGGTTGACGACGATTTAATTACCCTTGGATCTTCGTTATTTGTGACTGGAAAAGAAGACAAAATGACCACTTCAGGTTCGGTAGTACATGTTGCAGTTGAGGGTGTTTATATGGGATTTTTTAGACTTCAAAATCAGTATAGGAAGTCAATTCCTAGCATGCTACAACGCTTAACAAACAAGTTCACATTACTTGTTATTAGCGGAGACAACGATACTGAACGTAGTTATTTGCGTCAATTGTTGGGTCCTAACACTGATTTATATTTTAACCAACAACCTGCAGATAAGCTTACAATCATAGAGGCGTTGCAAAAAAAAGGTAGTAAAACTATTATGTTGGGGGATGGTTTAAATGATGCAGGTGCATTAAAACAATCGCATGTAGGAATCGCTATTACAGACGATACCAATAATTTCACCCCTGCCAGTGACGCTATATTAGATGCATCAAAATTGCCTCAACTAGAGCAGTTTATTCAACTCGCTAAAGCCAACAAGGTAATTGTAATGACTGCATTTGTTATTTCCATTGTATATAATATCATAGGGTTGTCTTTTGCAGTTCAAGGACTTTTGTCACCCATGATTGCTGCTATTTTAATGCCCATTAGTAGCATTAGTATTTTGCTTATCAGTTTTGGGTTCACCCATTTGACAGCTAAATGGCTGTCTTTGTAAAACATGACTTTTGTCATTGCCTAAAATATTGCAGTAAAATAGCTTTGTAGCTTAATACATCTACATGAGCGTTATCATTTTATTACTTATAGCTAGCATCAGTGTGGCTTCCCTTTTTTTAGCGGCTTTTATATGGAGCGTTAAGTCGGGGCAGTATGATGATGAGATGTCGCCTCCAATGCGTATGCTATTAGATGATACTACTACGCCAAACAAACAATAACCTTCTTTTTCTATTAAAACCTAAATACATGCAGTTAGAAAAATTCTACTATGATAACAAGACCGTAAAAATGTTTGCATATGCTACTATGTTATGGGGCATTGTAGGCATGCTTGTTGGACTATTAGCGGCGGTACAAATTTATTTGCCTGCTGCCAATTTTGGCTTGCCCATCACAACTTTTGGACGTATTAGACCGCTACACACCAATGCTGTGATTTTTGCGTTTGTGGGCAATGGTATTTTTATGGGTGTCTATTATTCTTTACAGCGTCTATGTAAAGCGCGCATGTTTAATGATACACTCAGTAAAATCCATTTTTGGGGCTGGCAGTTAATTATTGTTTCCGCTGCAGTAACCCTACTTGCGGGCTTCACAACCGGCAAAGAATATGCCGAACTCGAATGGCCCATTGATATCGCTATTACACTGGTATGGGTGGTATTTGGTATTAATATGTTTGGTACTATTTTAAAAAGAAGAGAAAGTCATTTGTATGTTGCCATTTGGTTCTTTATTGCTACATGGGTAACCGTAGCAATGTTGCATATCGTTAACTCTTTTGAAATTCCTTTTAGTTTTTTAAAAAGTTATAGTTGGTATGCGGGTGTTCAAGATGCCCTTGTACAGTGGTGGTATGGTCATAATGCCGTTGCCTTCTTTTTAACAACGCCATACTTGGGTATTATGTATTATTTTTTACCAAAGGCTGCCAATAGACCGGTGTATAGCTACCGATTGTCTATCATACACTTTTGGGCTTTAATATTTATTTATATCTGGGCAGGCCCGCACCATTTATTATATACAGCATTACCTGATTGGGCGCAAAGCTTAGGTGTCGTATTTAGTATTATGCTTATTGCGCCGTCATGGGGCGGGATGCTTAACGGTTTGTTTACCTTAAGAGGGGCTTGGGATAAAGTAAGAGAAGATCCTATTTTAAAATTCATGGTAGTAGCCATTACCTGTTATGGCATGGCAACTCTTGAAGGACCCTTATTAAGTTTAAAATCTGTAAATGCTATTTCACACTTTACCGATTGGACTATTGCACACGTACATGTTGGAGCACTTGGCTGGAATGGTTTTTTAACTTTTGGAATTTTATATTGGTTGATTCCACGCATGTTTAACACGCCACTATATTCGAAACGCCTTGCTACCAATCACTTTTGGATTGGCACTATTGGTATTATTTTATATGCACTACCTATGTATTGGGCAGGGTTTGAACAAGCCATGATGTGGAAACAATTTACTGAAGATGGAACTCTTAAGTTTCAATTTTTAGAAACGGTTACGCATATTATTCCACTTTATGTAGTTAGAAGTATTGGCGGACTACTTTATTTGGTTGGTGCGTTTGTTATGATTTATAATTTAATTAAGACCATTAAAGCAGGCTCTTTTGTTGCCAATGAAGCAGCAGAAGCTGCTCCTCTTCCTGCTAGCATTGAAACGCACGGCAAACAATACTGGCACCGTTGGATTGAAGCAAGACCTATTCAAATGCTTGTGTTGAGTTTAGTTGCCGTTGCCATTGGCGGTATATTAGAACTCATCCCTACTTTTTTAATTAAAAGTAATATTCCTACCATCGCATCCGTAAAACCATACACGCCACTTGAATTACAGGGTCGTGATATTTATATAAGAGAAGGTTGTTACACTTGCCACTCTCAAATGGTAAGACCATTTAGAGATGAAGTTGCTAGATATGGCGAGTATAGTAAAGCTGGCGAATTTGTTTACGACCATCCATTTCAATGGGGTAGTAAAAGAACGGGTCCTGATTTAGCACGTATAGGTGGAAAATATCCAGACAGTTGGCATTACAACCATATGTTAGAGCCTCAAAGTATGAGTCCTGGCTCTATTATGCCATCTTATCCTTGGTTATTGGATGATGAAATTGATACCGCTATTACGCCTGCAAAAATCAGAGCCATGCAAACGCTTGGGGTGCCGTATCCCAGTGGTTATGATCAAATCGCCAATAAAGATTTGATGCAGCAGGCAGCTAAAATTGCAAAATCATTACAAGCAGAAAAGATTGAAACAGATAGTAATAAAGAAATCATTGCACTCATTGCGTATTTGCAAAGAGTAGGCACTGATATTAAAATGATGCCGCAAACTGAGGCGGTAAATAAATAAAATTATTAGACATGAAATTTATTAACTACTTAGAAAAAATAACGGGCGTGGATGTTTATGCGCTAAGCTCTTTTTCTATCTTTTTTACTTTTTTTATTGTGATGTGTATTTGGGCATATAAGGCAGATCAAAAAACAATGGATGCCATCAATCAAATTCCACTCAATAACTAATTCTATATTTTAAATTAATAGATATGCTATTAAATACAGTATCAACGATGTCAAATCCGCTAGCGCAATTGCTGGTGGTTATAATAATTGCATTACTTGTTGCCATTGGTATACTCGCTTATACCGTAATGGGGGCAGCAGAAATTTATTTACAAAAGTACGAAGCGCATAAAAAAAATATGGGCAATAAAACGCTGTTGCTTATTGTAGTTATGTTGCTTGGTGCTGGACTGGTTAACGCGCAAACAGCTGCACCTGACGCTGCTACTGCAGTAGTGGCCGCTGCACCAAATATGGGCGGATTGTCAGATACAGTTCTCTGGGCGCTATTGTCTGTGATAGGGTTAGAGTTTTTAGTATTATTATGGCTCCTTTTTCATTTGAAGAGCCTTCTTAATTTGGAATTTGAAAAAATACAGCCTGATGTTGAAGTTCAAGAAAAAAAGCCGTCTCGCTTTTTAGTATGGTGGGATAACATTAATAAATTCAAACCCGTTCATGAAGAAGCGGATATTGATTTAGGACATGATTATGATGGTATTAGGGAGCTTGATAATCGTCTTCCACCATGGTGGCTGTATGGTTTTTATGTATGTATTGTTTTTGCAGGAATTTATTTATACCGCAATCATGTATCACACGATGCACCATCTAGTAAAGAAGAGTTAACGATGTCTTTAGAAGCTGCAGCTATAGAAAAAGAAGTGTATCTAAAAAAGGCAGCCAATAAAGTAGACGAAAATACAGTAACGTACTTGACGGATGCGTCATCGCTTGAAGCAGGTAAAAAAGTATTTACAACTACTTGTGCTGCTTGTCATGCGGCCGATGGTGGTGGCATGGTGGGGCCAAACTTGACTGATAATTACTGGATCCACGGAGGGTCAATTGCAGATATTTTTAAAACCATTAAGTATGGTTGGCCTGAAAAAGGCATGAAGAGTTGGCAGGAAGATTATTCTCCAGTACAGATAGCTCAGTTAGCGAGCTATGTAAAATCTTTAACAGGCACAAAGCCTGCTAAAGCCAAAGAGCCACAAGGAAATTTGTTTACAGATAGTACTGCAAATGGTACAAAAAAAGATACAATGGTTGCCGCTGTATCTAAACCCTAAGTAATGAGCCATATAAAGCATAGCAACGAACCATTAACAGAGAATTTTAGAGACAGAATTGCTACCGTAGATGAATCTGGAAAAAGAAAATGGATTTATGCATACAAACCAAAAGGTGTTTTTTATAATGCCCGAACAATTTTAAGTTTCTTTTATTTCATCATTTTTTTTGGCCTACCATTTGTTAAAATAGATGGCAGGCCACTATTTTTATTTAATATCCCCAACGCTAAGTTTATCCTTTTTGGTAAAATATTTTGGCCCCAAGACTTTTTCATTTTTGGGATTACAATGATCACTTTTGTGTTCTTCATTATTTTATTTACAGCAGCATTTGGAAGATTATTTTGTGGATGGGCCTGTCCACAAACCAATTTTATGGAAATGATGTTTCGTAAAGTGGAGTACATGGTACTTGGTGATGCGCCAGCTCAAAGGCAGTTACAGGAAGCACCTTGGCATATTGGTAAAATAACAAAAGTATCAATCAAGCATATTTTATTTTATGGCCTGAGTTTTATTATAGCCAATTTCTTTTTAGCCTATATCATTGGCGTTGATGATTTATATAAAATTATTACAGAGCCTGTATCGCTGCATGTAGTAGGGTTTTCTGCACTGCTTATGTTTAGTGCTGTTTTTTATGCGGTCTATGCTTTTTTTAGAGAACAGGCTTGTACGGTTGTATGCCCTTACGGAAGATTACAAAGTGTGTTACTGGATAGAAATTCCATGATTGTAGCCTATGATTATAAAAGAGGAGAGCCTAGAGGTCATGCAAAAATTCAAGAAAATGTAGGTGACTGTATTGATTGTCATCAGTGTGTTAAAGTTTGCCCAACTGGTATAGATATTCGAAATGGTGTACAAATGGAGTGTGTAGGTTGTACGGCTTGTATCGATGCTTGCGATCATATCATGGATAAGCTAGACAAGCCACGAGGTCTTATTAGATATGCTTCTGAAAACGCAATTGCAAATGGGGAGCCGCTTAGATATACCAACCGGATGAAAATGTATACGGCATTATGTTTTTTATTGTTAACGGTTCTTACAGTGTTACTTGTAACGCGTAAAGATATTGATGCTACAATTATAAGAACAGCCGGCATGTTGTATCAAGAGCGAGGAACGGATAGTATCAGTAATTTGTATTCTATTAAAATGGTCAATAAAACAACCAAAGATGTACAACTGCAAATAGTGATTACAGGTAAAACCACTGGTCGTGTAGAAATGATTGGCGCTCCACTATTACACGTTAAAAAAGAAGCACAAGGAGCAGGCACATTTTTTATTGTACTTCCTCGTCATTCAATAACCAAAAGAAAAACAGAACTCTCTTTAAATTTATTAGAAGGTTCAAAAGTTGTTGGTGATGGTAAAACCACATTTTTAGGTCCAGCAATAAGAAATCACAAACGTTAAAATTAAAATTATGAGTTGGGGAAATAAATTAATCATTGTGTTTATTGTTTTTGCGGCTTTAATGGCGACACTTGTTTTCAAAGCCACGCAAACAAAATTTGAACTAGTAAGTAAAGATTATTATCAAGACGAGCTACGCTATCAAGATAAAATAGATGGCGCCGCCAATGCTGCTATAGAAACGCCACTTGCTATTCATGTAAAAGACGGGTATGTTACTATTCAATTTCCAGATGCACAAAAAAAATTAAATATCAGCGGAGAAGCCTGGTTTTACTGCAGTGTAGACGCTAGTAAAGATAAGCGTATTCCATTAAGCGTAGACTCAACGGGTTTACAGCTTATAGAAAGTAAGCGCCTTCAAAAAGGAAATTATCTTGTAAAAATTTCATACGAAGCTGCCGGAAAAAAATATTATTCAGCACACCCACTTCATATTCAATAGTTATGTTTTCGGTGCTTTTTACAACAGCTATTGTACTTGGGTTAACAAGCAGCTTTCATTGTGTTGGCATGTGCGGTCCACTTTTATTGGCTGTTCCAATGCGAACAAATAACAATAATAATTGGCAAGAAATAGTAGTATACCATGCTGCTAGAATTCTTACCTATGCATTACTTGGTGTACTTGTTGGCTTTGCAGGTTGGCGTTTGCAAGTGGCTGGAATGCAACAATTTTTTTCTTTAACGATTGGTGTTATTTTGATTGGTTATGTTTTTGCAAGTCGTTTTTTTGCAGGTGCGGCTTGGGTTCTTGCATTTAATAAAATAATTTTTTCTTTTTTTGGTTTTGCCGCAAAGCAAAAAGGACAATTAGGCACTTTGTTATTAGGGGTTGCAAATGGACTTTTACCCTGTGGTATGGTGTATATTGCTTTAACGGGAGCCATGGCTTCTGCGTCAGTTGCTGCAGCAGCCAGTTTTATGCTTCTTTTTGGACTGGGTACTTTACCCTTATTATTTGTCTTTAATTTTTATGGGGTTCGTTTACAAGCCTCTGTAAAACAGCGTATTAAGTTAGTGGCACCGATTGTAATTTCCATCATGGGCATACTATTAGTGCTTAGGGGATTAAACTTAGGGATCCCATATATAAGCCCTCATTTTGTACATAGTGAGGGCGGCGTAGCCTGTCATTAACCCATAGTTATCGAACAGCCGTTTTAACAAATTATTTGTAAAGGTTTATTTTACAAATTCAATAAAAAGTTGGAAATTTAGTAGGACTTCGAATTAGGAGTCACAAGTAACAAAAAATTGTAACTTTTTCTCATAAGCAGTTAGTTTTGGTTATGGCCCCAATTTCTATTGGGGCCTGTTTTTTTAGGCCTGCTTTTGCCTTTTCAAACTAAGCGAAGTGGCAAGTGCACCAAGGCATCCCACCATATCTGCTAATATATCTGCTCCCTCAAACGAACGGTTGGCTACCAGGTCTCTTTGTACAAATTCCATGGAAACACCATACAAGATACCAAGTATGGATATCAGCCAATACCAACCTAGTTTTTGCTGGCTACTAAGTGGGGCTTGAAATGCCGGGTAATGAAATAGAAGGCATAGCGTGCCAAACATGCCAATATGCACGATTTTATCGAACTGAGGGATATGGTTAAAAAACCACCCACTTGGAACCGAGGATCCAGGTAAAGTGAGTAAGAATAGACTAATCCCTAAAAAAATAAAACCAGGTAAGAAATGTAATTTTTTCATTTGGGTTACCCAACAAGGGCTGCGTAAGCTTCGCTGCTCATTAAAGCGGCTACATCTGCAGGATTGCTAACGGTCATTTTAACCATCCAGCCATCCCCATAAGCATCTGTATTAACAAGCTCCGGTTGTTTTTCTAAAAGTGGGTTCACTTCTGTAATGGTTCCTGCAACAGGTAAAAATAAATCACTTACTGTTTTAACTGCTTCTACCGTACCAAATACTTCTTCGGCAGCAAGGGCTTTGCCAACAGTATTGATGTCGATGTATACAATATCACCTAGTTCATGCTGCGCAAAGTCAGTGATACCAATGGTTGCAACGTTTCCGTCTAATTGAATCCATTCGTGATCTTTGGTGTAATGTAGGTTTGCAGGAAAATTCATAGTCATTTATTTATAGGTTGCAAAGATTGCATATTTATTCAAATTGACCAATCATTTGATCAACTAGTTTTAAAGACCTTCCTTTTCAAAATAGAGCAGTACGTGGTCTTTTAAAAAGTTTTCTTGATCAGGAAGGTGCATCACCGGTAGTTCCTTGATTTGCTCAAAATGAGGCCATCCGTCGGGGTCTTTTCCGGCAAAACGGTAATAATCGCTGGCACTTAATACGGTACAAACCGCCACGTGCATTAGGTCCTGTTTTTGCTCTTTCGATATCTTTTCTTGGATAAAACCGGTTTCTTGCATGCCAATTAAGAACAAAACCCCTTCTAAATCGGGCTTTTTGCCAAAACGGTCCAGTAATTTGGCCTCCAATTGCCACCATCTTTGTTGTAAATCGTCTGTTGCAAAGCTCATATTGCAAATGTAAAGCCCAAAGCAGTGCGTACATCAGCTTTCAAAAGTTATCTTTGCAGAAATAGTTGATTTTATGTTACAGTTGAGTGTTTTAAGAAATGACCCTGCCTTTGTAAAGGAAAGATTGGCGGTAAAGCATTGCAAGCAGTTAGACCTTGTGGATAGCATCATTGCATTAGATGACCAGCGCAAAAAATTGCAATTGGATTTTGATACGACGCAAGCAAAAGTAAATGCGGCCTCTAAAGAAATTGGTAAAATGATGGCATCCGGAAATGCTGCAGGTGCAGAAGCTATCAAAGTAGAAGTAGCAGCATGGAAAGAAAGCTTAGATCCTATTAAAACGCAAATGGCGGAAATTGAAACGTCATTAACCAATCAATTGTTACAACTCCCTAATTTACCAGGTGCGCCTGTTCCAGTTGGTAAAACACCAGAAGATAATGTGGTGGTAAAAACGGGTGGACCTGCTGCTTCACTTCCTGAAGGTGCGGCGCCACACTGGGATCTTGCAAAAAAATATAATTTAATTGATTTTGATTTAGGCAATAAAATTACCGGTAGTGGTTTTCCAGTATATATTGGAAAAGGTGCTAAACTTCAACGCGCACTCATTCAGTACTTTTTAGATTTTAACACAGCTGCTGGTTACACCGAATACTTACCACCCTTTATGGTGAATGAAGCATCTGCACTTGGTACAGGACAACTTCCAGACAAGGAAGGTCAAATGTATTATATGCCAGCAGATGATTTTTATATGATTCCTACGGCTGAAGTTCCGGTTACCAATGTGTACCGCGATGTTATTATTAAGCCCGAAGAATTTCCAATTAAAATGACTGCGTATTCTCCATGTTTTAGAAGAGAAGCAGGTAGCTATGGAAAAGATGTGCGAGGACTGAACCGTTTACATCAATTTGAAAAAGTTGAAATCATTCAAATCGTAGAACCTAGCACAAGCTATACAGTACTTGATGAAATGGTAGCACACGTAGAAAAATTAGTGGCTTCTTTAGAATTACCTTACCGCATATTAAGACTTTGTGGTGGCGATATGGGTTTTGCAAGTGCTATTACGTATGATTTTGAAGTGTATAGTGCAGCACAAGAACGTTGGTTAGAAGTAAGTAGTGTTTCTAATTTTGAAGCGTACCAAACCAACCGTTTAAAATGCAGATTTAAAGATGAAAATGGCAAGATGCAATTAGCGCATTCTTTAAATGGAAGTTCATTAGCGCTTCCACGCATACTCGCTTGCTTATTGGAAAATCATCAAACTGCCACTGGCATTAATATACCGGCTGCACTCCAACCATATTTTGGTGCAACAACAATTTAAACAACTTACTATGTTACAAAAATGGGCTAAAAGAATAGGCTATACCGTATTAGCTGTATTTATTTTTATCAATATCATTGCCGCTTTTCAGGCCTATAAGTTTACCCATTTTTATGCGGGTGCACCCAAACCAAAAAAGCCTTCAGAAATGTCGGCATCAGAAAAAGCAAGTGCCATCTTTTTTGGTGTACAATATCCAAAAAGCAAAGTAGTAGATTCGTTTTTGGTAGCGCATGATACCGTTCATATTACAACACAGGATAGTATTCATTTAGAAAGTTGGTATGCGGCAGCAGATACTTCTAATGGAAAAATTCCACGCGGCACCGTTCTTATGTTTCACGGACATGGTAGTAGTAAAAGCGGCATCATTGCAGAAGCTACAGCGTTTCATGAAATGGGTTATCATATCATTGTAACTGACTTTAGAGCGCACGGCAATAGTGAAGGATCAACAACTTCTATTGGCATGTATGAAGCGCGCGATGTAAAAGCAGTGTATGATTATGTGCTTGCCAAACAAGAAAAAAATATTGTACTATATGGCATTTCTATGGGTGCTGCAACCATTACAAAAGCAGTATCTGAATTTGGTTTAAAACCTTCTAAAGTGATTTTAGAAATGCCTTTTGCAACTTTACAAGATGCAGTAGCAGGGCGCATGCGCACCATGCAGCTTCCCGCAGAGCCGCTAAGTACTTTACTTACTTTTTGGGGTGGTGTAGAACTTGGGGCTTGGGCTTTTAATTACCAACCACAACAAGACGCTGCTGCTATCAGTTGTCCAGTGTTGTTGCAGTGGGGTGTTAATGACCCGCGTGTAACGGAATCAGAAACCCATCAGATATTTAAAAACTTAGCAAGCCATCAAAAAGAACTCATTAAATATTTACAAAGTGGACATCAGAGCCTCTGTAAAAATGAAAAGAGTAAATGGTATATGACGGTAGGTCGCTTTTTAATGATGTAATATAGTATTACCAGTTGCTAAAACGAATACCTACTGCAAATGGATACTGCTCTAATTTGGTATAAGATTCGTGTAGTGTATTTAAACTATATGAGCCGTAAAGCTTGATGGGTCCAATACCTAATTCTCCAATAAGCGCAGTTCTAAATGGCGACAGGTCAAAATCACCTTTGTATTTTTGTTTGCCACGCTCTGCACTTTTTTGTTTGTTTCTGCTGCCTATTAAATAGCCTGCACTTACACCTGCACTAAAACTAAAACCTTTTTTGTTACCTGGTGTTGCGTTCACATGCAACATAAACGGCACGCTTAAATAACCAGCGTACAACTTGTTTTTAGTGAATGAAATAGAATCGTTGTATACGTATGGATAATTTTCTCTACGATATGAAATACGGGAGTCGTATCTAAAATTGTACATCTCCATCCCAAGCCCGTATTTTAAAAATACCGCTTGTTTTACAACACTTACTTTTTGCATAAAAAACCAAAGATTGACATTGGTTGTTTTACCATTGTTTAAATTAAAAGTTTGTTGGTTGGGTGCACCACTTGCGGCTCTTACCGTTCTTAAGTAGCTGGTGTTTCCAACGGCTGTTGCATAATTGGTTTCATCTCTATTGCCTGCAAAGCCAAGATCAAAAATCCACCAATTAGTGCTTATTTTTTTAGGCGCCGGTTTTTTTCTTTCAATTTTAATTACGGGGTTTCGGTCTAAATCTTTGGCATTAATGCTTAAGTTTCCAATTTGAACTGTTGCGTCATTGGCAACAGATACACCTTTACCACCATCGCCACCTTTTTTTACAATATAAAAATTGCCCACCTTAATGGTGTCAGGTTTTACATGGGCGCTATCGGATTTTGTATAACTACTATCTGATTGCCCAACTGCAAATAATGTTCCAATACTAAATAATGCGGTGAGTACTTTATTTTTCATTTTTGTTGTTTTCTTTGTTTTTAAATAACGCGTTTGCTTTTCTAAAGAGGCCTCTAAATTTATCTTTATCGATTTCAAAAGCGCCAACCATAACAGATCTATTACTGCTAGCGGTTTCTGTATCGATAGTTTCAATAGTTTCTGTTGTTTCGTCGTGGTCCGTCAAGGAACCCGTTATGGAAGGCACCGTTATTTCAGCAATAATGGTGGGTTTTACATCTATAACATCACCGGTATAACTTGCGGTGCCATGTGTTGTTTCGGTTGTTGTAACGGTAGAAGCATTTTGTATTGCGTGATACGCTACATCCCCAAAGCCGCCACTCTCTAAAGTATTTGTTGCAATATTTTGTTGATTGGCCACAATGTTTGTTGACGCCAATGATTCGTTATTTTCAATAACAATATTTGTAGTCGTATTTTTATGAGAAGCATTGTTGGCAGTGGAAATTGTTGCTTTGACAACGCTACTTTTTGAAATATTATTTTTAGATAAACCAACTCCAGCTTCACCGTTAAACATGCCATAGCGGGCCACAATAAAAATAAATATTGCCGCCGCACCTACTGCCCACCATCTTAAAAACACAACAGGTGCCTTTTCTTTTTCTTTTTTAAATAGTTTTTGCTTGTTGGGGTATACAATGGTTGTTGGTTCTAGGGTAACAGGAAAAATATTTTTATAGAGTACTGCTTTGTTAGGGCAGGTAATTACTTCAATAGCTAATTTGGTTGATTGTAATGATTCTAATTCTTCTGCAATAGCTGGATGTAACGCTACAAATGCAAGTAGGGCCTCTGTTTGACGCAGGTCTAATTCTTCGTCTATATAACGAAGTAAAAAGTCTTGGTAATTATGTAGGTCTATGTTTTGCATTTATTTTATAATACTTGCTGCGGACTAATTAAATAATTTCTTAGCTTTAAACGGGCCCTGTGCAAATACACACGTACTTGATCTGTGGTAAGCTTTGTGATTTCTCCAATTTCCTCGTAACTATATCCTTCGTAATCTTTTAATAAAACCAAACTACGCTGTGTTTCATTTAAAGTAGCAAGCGCGTCGTGCAATACTTTTTTTAAAGCTTTGTTTTCTTGATAGGCCGTTTGCGTATCGTTTTCAAAACTTTCTTGTAACGATATGCGTTTTGCTTTTCGGGTATGGTCTATTAATAAGTGATAGGCCACTGTAAACAAATAGGATTTTGCTTTTGCTGTTTCAACGCTGTCTTTGTGGATCCACAATTTTTCGAAGGCAGATTGTACAATATCCTCTGCGTCTTCGGTGTGGCGAAGATTTTTTACGATAAAGCGGTACACATTATCGGCATAAAGCAGCACAGATTCGTTGTAGTCTTTCTCCGTCATAGCAAAAAACACAGTGGTTTTGGTCTTTTCTGTGGGTATAACGATCTCGGCTATAAAAAGTTACAGGCTAGCTCAAAAAATTAATAATCAATCACTTGTTCCTTAATGGCTGCCGGTATTTCGCGCCATTCGTACTGCTGATTTCTTAATTGAGGCTCAAAACCGGCCTCTTTAATAGCTTCTTGCATGGTTTTATAGGTAAAACGGTGGGGCGCTCCTGCCGCACTCACCACATTTTCTTCAATCATGATAGACCCAAAATCGTTGGCGCCACTATGTAAGCATACCTGGGCGGTTTGTTTACCCACAGTAAGCCAGCTTGCCTGAATGTTTTTGACATTTGGTAGCATGATACGGCTAATGGCAATCATTCTAATATATTCGTCGGTGGTGGTTAAATTATGCACCCCTCTAATGCGTGTAAGTAAGGTGTCCACGTCTTGGAAAGTCCATGGAATAAATGCTAAAAATCCTTTAGCATGTTCAGGTTTTAAACTTTGAATTTCACGGATGCGTGTTAGATGAATAAATCTTTCTTCCAGTGTTTCTACATGACCAAACATCATGGTGGCACTGGTGGTAATATTTAGTTTATGCGCTTCATGCATAATGGCTAGCCACTCGTCGGCACCACATTTTCCTTTTGAAATTAAACGGCGTACACGGTCCACTAAAATTTCGGCACCGGCACCTGGTAGTGAGTCTAAACCCGCTTCCTGTAAGGCTTTTAGCACATCGTGATGGCTCATTTTTTCGAGCTTACAAATATGCGCTACTTCTGGGGGTCCAAGTGCGTGTAGCTTAAGTGATGGATATTCCTGCTTGATTTCTCTAAATGTCTTGGTATAAAAATCAAGTCCTAAACCAGGATGATGTCCCCCTTGTAATAATAACTGATCACCACCATAAGCAAGTGTTTCTTCAATTTTTTTACGGTAGGTGGGCATGTCTGTGATATAGGCATCGGCGTGTCCTGGAATTCTGTAAAAATTACAAAACTTACAATTGGCAACACACACGTTGGTGGTATTTACATTACGGTCAATTTGCCAACTTACTTTACCATGGGGCACCTGAATTTTGCGGAGTTCATCTGCTACGTGCATGAGCTCGGTGAGGGGGGCATGTTCAAACAAAAACATCCCTTCTTCTATGCTTAAAAACTCAAAATTGAGTGCCTTTTGGTATAAATCTGCTAATTGCATGCTTGCTTATTTTATATAATGGGTACAAAGGTACTACCGAATAGTTCAAGTTTTAAAAATAGCTAACAACGTTGTATGTACTTTTGCAGTCTATTTTAACTATTATGATTCAATTCGATCGCTTTGTATTAGACAACGGATTAAGGGTTTTGGTTCACGAAGACCCCTCAACACCCATGGCGGTGGTCAATGTGATGTATGACGTGGGGGCAAGAGACGAGGATCCGGCCCAAACCGGCTTTGCGCATTTATTTGAGCACCTCATGTTTGGCGGCAGCGTTAACATTAAAGATTATGACGAA
>JAGWVE010000046.1 GCA_018971025.1 Bacteroidota bacterium
AATCGAGGCACCGATACAAACGGCAAATCACTATCGTGCGCAAACTTTAATTTTCCTAATAAGTAAACGCCGAGTAAGAAAAATACCACAATCCAGAGCACTAAAAATACATCTCTATTTAAAATACCTAAATGATAAGAGAGGTCGACGTTAGATAAAAATTTAAGCGCAAGTGCTAATTCAATAAAACCAAAACTTACTTTGATGGTATTTAACCAGCCGCCACTTTTTGGTAATGATTGTAGCATGGATGGAAAAAAAGCAAACAATGAAAACGGTATCGCGAGACCTACTCCAAAACCCATCATACCTATAATGGGCGCGAGTCTTACGCCTTGCATACTGGTTTGCCCAAGCAAGGTTCCAACAATGGGGCCCGTGCAAGAAAACGAAACAATCACCAGCGTTAAAGCCATAAAAAAGATACCCAGTAATCCGCCCTTGCCCGCTTTTTGATCAGCCTTATTAGCCCAACTGTTAGGAAGCGCCAATTCAAAAGCACCAAAAAAGGAAATAGCAAAAACAATAAACACCACAAAAAAGAAAATATTAGAAACCGGGTGCGTAGATATCGTATATAAAATTTTGTCTCCAAAAATAAGTGTTAGCGCAAGTGTAGGGATGGTGTAAATCAGCACAATCGATAAAGAATACCAAACTGCATTTTTTAAACCTTCTATTCTTGTTTTGCTGCGCTTTAAAAAAAAGCTAACTGTTACCGGAATTAAAGGAAACACACAAGGTGTAATAACAGCCAGTAAACCCGTTGCCAAACAAAGTAAAAAGATACTCCACATAGAACCTTCTTTGCCGCCATCAGTTGTAGCAGCGGTGTCAGCTAGAACATTAGCAGAAGCTGCCGCATCTGTAATAGCTAGATTTATTTTTTCTTCGCCGCTAGGAAATTCTTCTCCTTTTACGCCAAGCCAATTAAATATTCCTTTTATAGCAGTTGTGCCCGCTTTAAAATAAACAGTGTAAACAAAAGTTACGCTATCATAAGCGGTTCCCTTACCTTCTGCGCCCGGAAGCGCCACAGCACCTGCTACGCCGTCTTCTTTAACCGCCCCATTGATAGAAGCCGAACTATCTAATTGCAGTGTCGACACAAAAACATCGTCGTTGTTTTTTTTAACTGCTGTAAAAATGCGTGTACCTTTTTGAGCGGTTGCATGCACTGTAAGTGTTGCTGAAGTGTCGGACAATTTATTTGCCAAAAAAACAAACTGCACAGGTCTTTCCTGTGCAGCTATCAATTGAAATGATTGCACGATTACAAGTGCAACAATACATAATATTTTCTTAGTCATTATTGAAGCTTAAGATCAAAAGATTTTTTGCTAGGCGGCAAGCATTGACGGTCGTCGCAAACATTATAGGAAACAGTACCGCTAATATTTGTTTTAATACCACCGCGCACTTTGATGGTTTGCGTATAGGTTGCCGTTTCACCAATAAAACGCACATTGGTTTTAAAGAGTTCGTCATAAACCTGCTGCACTTTTCCAATTTCTTTAGTAGGGCCCACAATGGTTACTAATGGATTTTTATTAAAAGTAATTTTAGTAGGAATAGGGCCACCTTTGCCAGTGGTTTGAGAATAAATATGCCAATCACCTTCTATGTTTGCAGTAGCCGTAAATGTGTACGTATCTGCACTTACTTTTTTTACCGAATAAGACCAATCTACAGGGTCTTGAATTTGAGCAGCAGCAGATGCCGTAATCCAAATAACCGATAAAATGGCAATGATTTTTTTCATAACAATTAATTTAACCCAAGTAATTCAAAAACTTTTTTTCCATCGATATTTCCTAAGACACTTGATGTAGCACGCTCAGGGTGCGGCATCATTCCAAATACATTTTTTGTAGCATTGCTAATGCCTGCAATGTTTCTGGTGGCACCGTTAGGATTGCTTCCTTCTGTTGCATTACCATTTGCATCGCAATACGTAAATATCACTTGTCCATTTGCTTCCAGTGCATCAAGTGTTTTGTTGTCAGCAAAATAACGACCTTCTCCATGTGCAATTGGAATTTGAAGTGCGCCTGATGCATCATTTTTTATAAAAACATTTTTACAAATAAACTGCTGATTGGCATTTTGTAATAAAACACCCGGTAGTAAACCACTCTCACATAATATTTGAAACCCATTACAAACACCTAGCACTTTTCCGCCTCTGTTGGCAAAATCAATGACGGATTGCATCATCGGGCTAAAACGAGCAATAGCTCCACATCTTAAATAGTCGCCGTAAGAAAAACCACCAGGCAGTACAATACAATCGTTGGTAGTAAACATGCTGAGGTCTTTGTCTTTATGCCATAACATAATTACTTCTTTACCCAAATCCTTGGATAAAGCATCTTGCATATCTCTGTCACAATTAGATCCTGGAAAAACAACCACGCCAAACTTCATAAAATGTATAGTTATCTGATAGAATAGGGCAAAGGTAACCCTCAAAAACATAAGCAAAAGCCTAAATTTTCACCAAATGCCAGTTGTTAATAATTATCAGCCCTAAAGCGGTCCAAAACAAAAAATTAGGCAGTAAAAGCTTTTTAGGATTGCTATAACCATTAGAAATAGCCGCCGTAAGCGGTAAAAGCCCCATAAGTAGCATTTGCGGGCCTAAACTGCTAAAAATAAAGGGGCTAATTAAGAGGGTAATCAGGAGTACCATCATCACACCCCAGTTTTTACGAATTTGAATCACAAGCCTTCCTACATGCAATTGTAACTGATAAAGGCCCACCATCAGAGCAAAAGCCACAAAACCAAGGTTAATAAGGTACCATTTACCGAGGCCACTTAATGGCGACCCAAACGAAATGGCAGGTAAATAGGTGGGTGCGGTAGCAAATTGATTCTTTAAATAAAGGCCTATAAAAACAAAATAATATGGCAGTAAAATACCCATGAGTAATACCAGCCACTCTGCAATTCTAAAAGGCCTCACTACTGCTAAAGCAAATAGCACCACAACAATTAAAATAGCAGTTGGATGAAATAATAAAATAGAGATGCCGGCTATAATGCCAATATTAAACAAGAGTGTTTTAGGTTCCGGATTGTTATAGAGTCTGCTCAGTTTTATAAACATCCAAAGTGTTAGCGAATTACTCACGAGCGTTTCTGTTATGATATCAGATTGCATCAGAAGCCCCGACAACAAAACATAGGTCATAGCGGGTACATAATTAACAGATGCAAACATGCGCAAATCCTGCATCACCATATTAATTCGAAGCGCCTGTGTTACAATCAGTGCATGGAAAAGAATCACTTGCACCGGCGCAGGTAAGCTATAAATATAATTGACTAACACATAAGAAAAGAGTCCATTGTGGTGGTTGGCAATTGTTGCAACTGCTTCCACAGGATGATATGGATGAACATGCACCCCTACACTTAAAAGAAGTACAAGTAAAATATTTACAACAGATCTATCTCTAAATAAAAAAACCATGTGATTCGTTTCGGTCTAAATATACACTAATAGTCAATTTTAGCAAAACAAGTATACCCTCTATACATACATGGAACAATGATTTGCCTAAGTCCAATTTGTTTAGAAAGTCTTGGCATAAACTCGTAGCCTTTGTCTAAATTTTTAAAGGTTGGATTGCGGTTAATTTTACCATCTGGTGTTACCGTTTGATCCGTTAATACATTTTGATTTTTTTCTTGCAAATTGAAAATAAAATTAAGTTGATCGCCTGCATTGAGCATCGAAAAACCAATATGGTTATCGGTGTTATCGTCATACTGGGTTTTACGAATCATATTACTCCACTCCATGGTACCTTTGGGGTCAAATGAAATCACAGCAATGTTTTCGGCGTAATACCTGGTTTGGTTGTTGTTGTTAAAAAAAGCGCTGTTTCTGCCCCAAGGATAATAACCAACACCACCAAGTGCCATAGGGCTATTCCAAGTATAATAATCCATAGGTGACCAGTACGGAGAACCATATAAATAATCCCATCTACTCAGTGTATTACCTCTAGAAGAACTAAATGCAGATTCAGACACCATGATAAAGCCACCATCACGTCTTAAAATAATATTTTTTAAGAAGTAATCATTAAAAGCAGCTTTGATTCCGTTTTCCCCTTTAGCATCATCTTTAAACTCTTCTGTAAAATAAGTAGCAGCATTTAGTAATTCTTTGTCTAAACTTTTATCCCATAAAGTGTAGTAGATACCTTCAATATTTCCCCTTCTTAATTTACTAAAAAAAGAAGTGATTAAATAATGTTTGTTTAAGTTGTCTACCTTAATATGTATGTCATCTAAATAAATATTTTTTACGGCTAAATCTGTTATATAAATCACATCCTCATTGGCTTTTTTTGTCACCAATGAAACTTTATTGATATTGTCGTTTTGCGCAGTACCACTGGCTCTCACGCAAATCAAATCACCTGCATTATCTAGCGCAAACTCGGCTAAAAAATCGTTGCGCTGTGGCATAACAACAGGCACCCTCGATTTTTTTAACAACGTCAAATCTTGATCAAATAAACAGGTCGTTAACACGTGCATTTTATCGTTATGACTATTGATTTTAAAAATCATTATTTTTTTCTTGTCTTCACTTTGTATCACCGAATAAATTTTATTAGAACTTACGGCTGTTACTTCTTGGGTACTGTCTAATTGTACGGGCTCTGATAATAAATTACCATCGCTATCAAGTTTTACCGCCATGCAATACACAATACTTTTGCGCTGAAACTGATAGATCAAATAAAAGTGATTGGCGTAGGCTAAAAAATCAGTATTGATAAGGCGGTCAGGCATGTTTAGTTTTTGCTTACCCAATAACTTCATATCTCCGTCAAAAACGGATAAAGTGTGGTCGTCACGGTAATTCTTGTACACGAGTATTTTACCGCCAATTTTACCCAGTACTTCAAAATTATATGCCCGTGGGTCATCCCTATCTGGTTCCGAATACGTGATACGCTGCGCCAGAACTGCCAACGGGAACAATAAAACAAGGCTTAGTAGTGGTAAAAACGACTTTTTCATACCTAATATGCTTTTGTCATCAAATGTAAGACGCTTTTTGGGGATGCAGCCACCCAAAAGCGCTAAATAAATCTTAAGGTGTAAAAGGGCTAAAATGCAGTCCGAACTTGTTTTTTGCTATACATTTGTGCAGCAAAAATAACTTACACGTGGGCAAGAATCTTAACAAAGTCACTTCTGCAGGACTCATCATTGCACTAGGCATTATTTACGGAGACATTGGAACCTCTCCTTTATACGTTTTAAATGAAATTATTACCGGTAGAGAAATCAGCGATTTGCTCATTATAGGATCACTCTCTTGTATTATTTGGACCCTCACACTCCAAACAACTTTTAAATATGTGATCCTTACTTTAAAGGCCGACAACAAAGGCGAGGGTGGTATTTTTAGTTTATATGCGCTTGTGAGAAGGCGTAAAAAATGGCTCGTGATTCCTGCCATGATTGGCGGCGCAGCGCTTCTTGCCGATGGTATTATCACACCTCCCATTACTGTTACTTCCGCCATTGAAGGATTAAGACAAATACCTGCTTTTCATTCAATCACACAGCAAACAATTGTTACCATTGTCATTGCCATTATTAGTTTACTATTTTTTGTGCAACAATTTGGTACGGCTTCCATTGGAAAATTGTTTGGACCTATCATGACGGTATGGTTTGGCATGATTGCTGTTTTAGGATTCACACACTTAGTAGATGATATTGAAATTTTTAAATCATTAAACCCATACTACGCAGTTAAATTATTAGCCACTTATCCAAAAGGATTTTGGTTATTGGGCGCTGTGTTTTTATGTACCACAGGAGCAGAAGCGCTCTACAGCGATTTAGGACACTGCGGCAAAGGCAATATTCGCATCTCTTGGATATTTGTAAAAATATGTTTGATACTTAATTATTTGGGGCAAGGGGCATGGTTATTAGCACAATACAAAGGACAAGTTATTCCAGCAGCAGTGATGGCAGATGGCTTTAACCCTTTTATTGGCATCATGCCACAGTGGTTTAAACTTTTTGGAATTGCCATTGCAACAGCAGCAGCTATTATTGCGAGCCAGGCATTAATTTCCGGATCCTTTACACTAATCAGTGAAGCCATGCGTCTTAACCTATGGCCAAAAATGAAAATCAATTATCCTACCGAAGAAAAAGGACAATTGTACATTCCGGGTATTAGCTTATTATTATTTGTAGGTTGCGTAGGCATTACTTTATATTTTCAGAAATCAGCCAACATGGGCGCTGCATATGGTTTAGCAATTACCATGTGTATGATTAGCACTTCTATTTTGTTTGCTAACTTTTTGGTAAGCAAAAGAACGCAACCAGCATGGATCTATATGTACCTCGTTGTTTATTTACTAATTGAATCTTCTTTCTTGATAGCCAACCTCGAAAAATTCATGCACGGTGGTTATGTAACACTCATTGTGGGCGGTGGTTTATTTGTAGTGATGTATGTTTGGTTTAGAAGTAGAAAAATTAAAAATAGATACGTTGAGTTTGTGCATTTAGAGGACTATATCCCTATGATTCAGGAACTAAGTAATGATAAAACGATTCCTAAATATGCAACACACTTAGTGTATATGACAAGTGCCAATAACCACAAAGAAATTGAGCATAAAATCATCTACTCGATTTTAAATAAAAAGCCTAAACGTGCCGATATATATTGGTTTGTACACGTAGACGTTTTAGATGAACCCTATACCTGCGAATACTCAGTAGAGCATATCATCCCTAACGATATTATCAGGGTCGAATTTAGACTTGGCTTTAGGATGGAACAGCGAATCAACCTCATGTTCAGAAAAGTGGTGGAAGACCTGGTAACCAACAAAGAGGTAAACATTACCAGCCGTTACGAGAGTCTAGAAAAAAACAATGTGGTAGGCGATTTTCAATTTATCGTGCTAGAAAAATATTTAAGTCAAGACAACGATCTTCCTATTATGGAAAGAGTGATTATGAAACTCTATTTCTGGTTAAAAGAAATTAGTTTAGGTGAAGAGCGTGGCTTTGGACTAGATCCAAGTAACGTAACTGTCGAAAAATTTCCACTCATTGTAGCGCCTGTTGCTAATTTAAATTTAAAGCGCGTTTATTTTGAAGGGTTCGACGAAGAAGACGAAGACGAAATAGGATAATCTATTACAGTTCCTGTAAACTTACTTTTTTAGCCGTTACTTGTAAGGTGTAATTGGCACCATGTTTGAGTGCGTAATTTTCTTTGTCATGACTCACCGGAAAATCGTAACATACTGGATAATTATACGCTGCTACTGCATTTTCAATGATTTCATAAACGCTAGCGCCAAATGCCGGATCCGAATCTTTGGTTTGTGTAAAGCCGCCAACAATAAGCCCAGCAAGGTTTGTAAGCATGCCGGACCTCTTTAACTGAATCATCATCCGGTCTATATTGTATTTGTATTCGCCAATATCTTCTAAAAATAAAATCGCATTTTTTGTTTGTAACCCAGACACCGATCCTACTGCGTGCGCCACAAGTGTTAAATTGCCACCCACTAATTTTCCGGTAGCTGTTCCTAACTTATTATGTGCATGCGGCGCTGCTTTATAGTTTGCTTTTTTACCCGCAAGTGCATGTTTTAAAGAAAGTACCCACTCATTATTTGCGCCACCATTATTAAAAGCGCCTGCCATGGGCGCATGTAAAGACGCGGTTTTTAACACCTGCGTACAATGATTGTGCAGTAGGGTAATATCACTAAAACCGATTACCCATTTTGGATCTTTCTTAAACTTTTTAAAATCGAGTAAATCAATAATTCGGCTCATACCGTAGCCTCCTCTCCCACATAAAACTGCATGCACATTTTTATCATCAAGCATTTCCTGCATGTCTGCTGCACGCTCCTTGTCGGTGGCCGCAAAATAATGATGCTGCGTGCCCAGGGTTTTACCAATTTTTACCTTGTAACCCCAAGCTTCTAAAGTACGAATGCAGGTAGCCGCTTTTTTTGCAGGAAGGGTGCCCGAGGGGCATACGAGCCCAATGGTATCGCCCTTTTTAAGGTAGGGTGGAATTTTGATCATGCGGCAATTTAGCAATTTCAACCAGTATACACAAGCAGTTTCAAAAAGGCTTTAGGGAACGGCGCTTCTTTTGTACTTTTGTAGCCTATTATGAGTACACCCAAACGATATTTAATTACAGCGGCCCTTCCGTATGCGAATGGTCAAAAACATATAGGACATTTGGCGGGCGCTTATCTCCCAGCCGATATTTACGTGCGTTATTTAAAGGCACAAAAAAGAGACGCCGTTTTTGTTTGTGGTAGTGACGAGCATGGCACGGCCATTCCTATTCAAGCTACCAAAGAAGGTACTACCGCGCAGGCTATCATTGATAAGTACCATCCTTTAATGGAGCAAAATTTTAAGGACCTAGGTATTGCCTTTGATGTGTACCACCGCACCAGCGATCCACTGCACCATCAAACTGCGCAAGAATTTTTTACCAAGCTTGAAGCGAATGGCGATTTAGAAACCAAAGAAACGGAGCAATATTTTGATGAGCGCGCACAAACATTTTTAGCAGACAGATACATTAAAGGCACATGCCCTTCTTGTAGTTACGATAGTGCATACGGAGATCAGTGTGAGAAGTGCGGCAAAAGCTTAAGTCCCGAAGAACTTATTAACCCAGTGAGTACCTTAAGTGGAAATGCGCCCATTAAAAAAACCACCAAGCACTGGTATTTACCGCTTAATAGACACGAAGATTTTTTACGTGAATGGATATTAGAAGAACATGCAAACGATTGGCGTCCAAGTGTAGTTGGACAGTGCAAAAGCTGGATAGACGGGGGGTTGCAGCCACGCGCAGTTACGCGTGATTTAGATTGGGGCGTAAAAGTTCCATTAGCTGGCGCCGATGGAAAAGTACTCTATGTTTGGTTTGATGCACCCATTGGATATATCAGTGCTACTAAACAATGGGCCCTCAATACCGGCAACGACTGGAAACCTTATTGGGAAGACAAAGACACCAAGCTGGTACATTTTATTGGAAAAGACAATATCGTTTTTCATTGTATTATATTTCCGGTGATGCTTAAACTCCATGGAAATATTTTACCACAAGACGTTCCTGCCAATGAGTTCATGAATTTGGAAGGCGACAAAATGAGCACTTCTAGAAACTGGAAATTAGACATGCAGGATTATATCACCGACTTTGTCAACAAAGAAAATGGTGGCCCTCAAATGGCGGATGCACTTAGGTATTACCTCACACAAATTGCACCTGAAACAAAGGATAGCGAATTTATGTGGAAGGGATTCCAGGACGCTATCAATTCAGAACTGGTAAGTGTGTATGGCAATTTTATCAACCGCTCACTGGTGCTCATGCACAAATTATGTAACGGCAAAGTACCTCCCTACCACCCAGCTATCGAAGACAGTGACGACAGCGCTGTTAAAGAAGCTATTGCTAATACAGCTAAAAAGGTAGGTGAATTAATTGAAGCCTACCGCTTTAGAGAAGCTCTTTTTGAAGTCATTGCGCTTGCTAGAATTGGTAATGGGTATATGCAAAAGAAAGAGCCTTGGATTGTTGCCAAGCAAGTAGCTGAAAATCCTGCAGCACAAAAGCAAATAGACAACTGCTTGCATCTTTGCTTGCAGCTTACGGCTAATTTAGCCATTTTAGCGCAGCCATTTTTGCCTTTCACTGCAAAAAAGATTTGCCATTTATTAAAAGTGGTAGATAAAATATTAGACTGGGAAAATGCGGGTAGCTTAAAACTTTTAAGTGTTGGCTACACACTGCGTGCACCAGAATTACTTTTCAGAAAAATTGAAGACGAAGAAATTGCAGCGCAAATTCAAAAATTAAATGACGCCGCTCAAACTAAAAAGATGGAAACAACAACTACGCAATCTACATCTTCATCTACCATTGCTGCCGTAAAGCCGGAAATTGTATTTGATGATTTTGCAAAAATTGATTTACGCGTGGGTACGATAGTGGCAGCTTCAAAAGTAGAAAAAGCGGATAAACTCCTACAACTCAGTGTAGACCTGGGTTTTGAAACACGCACCATTGTTTCTGGTATTGCACAGCATTTTGAACCGGAAAGTATTGTAGGCAAGCAAGTAACTGTGGTGGTTAATTTGGCACCCCGCAAAATGAGAGGCATCGAAAGCAATGGAATGATATTAATGGCTGAAGATGCAAATGGAAAATTACATTTTATCAATCCTTCAGAAAATATTAACCCAGGAAGTGGTGTGAGCTAATTAAGAATAGCTCACACACTCTTTATTTTCTTTATCGGTATACGCAAGTCCTTTTTCTTTTAGTACTTCTGCAGGTACGCCATTCCATTTGTTAGGAACATTTCCCGCATAGCCTAAATCTTTAACGCCCATTTCGGAAGTATAAAAACCGGTAAGGGTTAAATCACGCATGAGGTTAAAAAAGGTTACGCCTTGTTTATTTTTAGGGTCCGCTTTTTCAGGATAGGCAATTTGATCTACCATTTTAATTTGTTCTGCAGCAGTACAATCAACAAAAGCTTTGTCAAACTGCTTGAAGCACTGCATGTCAAGCCATCTTAATCCACCACGCATTGGCGTTTGGTGTTCTGGCATATCTTTTACAATAAAAGCAATAAACTCAGGAACTTTAGCCTCTGTAGCACTACCGCTAATAGCATCTTTTGGCACAATAATATCACATAGCACGGTAATGGTTGCCATTTCATGTGCAGTAAAAAATTCTGGCTCAGCTTCCACTTTTTTCAAGTGGTCTTTTTCTTCTTGCATACGGTCGGCAAGTAATGCTTCCGCGTCTGCTGCTACTTTTTTATCATCAGAACTTTTACAGGCTTGCACCACTACTCCCGTAGCAACGGTACCTACAACAAGGGCTTTGATGGATTTTCTTCTGTCCATAATAAAAATATTAAAAGTTACAGATTTTGTTTTTTAAGTTGATCAACAATGTATTCGCTGGCGCGCATACTAAGTGCCAAGATAGTCCAAGTAATGTTTTTATCTGCTTGAGACGTGAACTGACTTCCATCTACACAAAATAAATTTTCACAATCATGCGCCTGACTCCATTTGTTTAACACCGACGTTTTTTTATCGTTACCCATGCGCGCTGTTCCTGCTTCATGAATAATATTGCCGGGGTTAGAAAGACCGTAATTATTAGAAGCATCATCATCGCCACCCCAAGTAATGACAGCACCCATATTGTGCATGATTTCCTTGAAGGTTTCTTTCATATGCTTGGCCTGTTTGATTTCATAATCAGAATGCTTGGTATGGAAACGAAGTACCGGAATACCATATTTATCAACTACATTAGGATCAATTTCACAATAGTTGTCGATGTTTGGAACCGCTTCTCCTCTTCCACCCATACCTACGCTGGCTCCATAAAAAAAGCGTGCATCTTCTTTCAAGGAAGCGCCATATCCACCTGCCTCTTTTGTTTTACCATGCACTGCAAATTTTCCATTAAGACCTTGCATGCCAAATCCAAAACCATAAGAAGGTTGCGTCATGCCACCCCAGTATTCGATATGATAACCACGAGGGAAATCAAGTTTTGCTTTTTTATTATCAAGCCACCATGGTGTGTAAATATGCATACCACCTACGCCATCCTCGTTGTAACGTTTGCGGTCAAACAAATCTGGGAGTACACCACCAAGTGCAGCACCGGTGGAGTCGTGTAAGTATTTACCTAGCACATTACTGCTATTGGCAATACCATTTGGATGACGTTGTGATTTTGAATTGAGCATTAAGCGTGCTGTTTCACAAGCACTTGCTGCTAATACCACCACGCGTCCCTGAACTTGATATTCGAGTCCATCCATTTTATTAACGTATGCAATACCTGTTGCTTTACCCTCTTTATTGGTAAGCACTTCACGAGCCATGGCTTGCGTAATTACATCTACATTACCTGTTTGAACCGCAGGTCTGATAAGCGCTGTTGAAGATGAAAAGTCAGCGGCGATTTTACAACTTCTATTACACTGTCCGCAATAAAAACACTCGCCTCTATCTTTGTTGATTTGTTTGGTTAATATAGAAAGTCTTGAAGGATACACGGGAATACCAGCACTAATCGCGGCTTTTTTCATGTACAATTCATGAAGCCTTGGTTTTGGTGGCGGTAAGAAAATACCATCCGGATCGTTTTCCAATCCTTCGTTGGTACCAAATACGCCCAGTAGTTGATCTATTTTATCGTAATAAGGTTTTACATCTTCGTAACCAATAGGCCAATCGTCGCCAAGGCCATCAATGCTATGACGCTTAAAATCTTTAGGGCCAAACCGTAATGAGATACGTCCCCAATGGTTGGTTCTTCCACCAATCATACGTGCACGCCACCAATCCCATTTTTGAGAACCCTCTGCCATGGTATAGGGTTCGCCATCAATTTCCCAACCCCAAAAACATCCATCAAATTCACCAAACGGACGGTACTTAGAACTTGCTCCTCTGCGTTTAGATTCCCATGGATTTTTTAATTGAGAAGAATGCTTTACTGGATCATAATCGGCACCCGCTTCTAGTAAGCAAACTTTAAGTCCCGCACTTGCTAAAACGTATGCAGCCATGCCACCACCAGCACCTGATCCCACAATAACTGCATCGTATTTTTTAGCCGTTTTTTTAATTTGAAATTCTCCCATATGTAAAGGTTTTACAGGTATTAATTAGCAGGATTGAAAATAAGATTTTTTGTGCAAAAAAAACCGCTCCAAATAGATTTTGGAGCGGTTATGTGAAAATTGATTCAAACTCTGTTTAACTAGCTACAACCCATGCTGTTGCCGCAGTTTAAACACTTGTAACAAGTACCACTTCTGATGGTGATATGTCCGCAAGTATTACATGCTGGTGCGTCTGATTGCATGTTTTTTGCTGCTGCATTTACAGCGTCCATTCCGGATGGAGCTGCTGCGGTAGCGGTAGCATGTTGTAGTTTTTGTGCAGGCGCAGGTGCTGCAGCTGGCGCTGTTACGCGGATGCTACTTAATTCTGGCTTACCTAGTAAAGTAGCTTCACCATCATCGCCTGTATTTTCTACTTGAGGGCGGTCTAATACGTGTACTAAATCAGTTCTATTTAAGTACTCGTAAGCAAGCGCTCTAAACACGAAGTCTACAAGTGAAGTAGTTGTTTTAATATTTGGATGATCTACCATACCTGAAGGTTCAAATTTGGTAAATACAAACTTCTCAACAAACTCTTCTAGAGGCACACCATATTGTAAGCCCACAGAAATGGCAATGGCAAAGCAGTTCATAAAGCTTCTTAAAGTAGAACCTTCTTTTGCAAGATCAATGAAGATTTCACCTAAAGTACCATCTGCATATTCACCGGTGCGTAAGAAAATAACTTGTCCGCCAATTTTTGCTTTTTGCGTGAAGCCTCTGCGTTTAGAAGGGAGTGATTTCTTTTCTACGATGCCAGACAACAAGCGTTTTAATTTGGTATCTGTAGAAGCATTCATTCTTTTTTGCACCTCTTCTAATAATTCTTCTACCGTTAATTGGCCTAAATCAACAATGCTTGAACCTGCCTCAACACCAGCTACAGCAGCTGTTTCAGCTTCTTCTGCAACCGTATCATCGGTTTTCTTTTTCTTGTCTGATTTATTACTTAATGGTTGACTTAATTTAGAACCATCTCTGTATATCGCGTTAGCTTTTAAGCCTAACTGCCAACTTAACATGTAGCTATCAGAAATATCAGATACGCTCGCTTCGTTTGGAAGGTTGATCGTTTTTGAAATCGCACCGGATAAGAATGGTTGACAAGCACCCATCATTCTGATGTGACCATGTGCGTGAATATAACGCTCACCTTTTTGACCGCACTTGTTTGCGCAATCAAATACAGATAAATGTTCGTCTTTTAAATACGGCGCACCTTCTACGGTCATGGTACCACATACATAATCATTTGCTTCTGCAATTTGATCTTCTGTGAATCCAATCGCTTCTAATAAATTAAAGCTCCAATCGGCATATTCTTCTTCTTTAAATCCTAAGCGCTCCATACAAGCATCACCTAGTGTAAAGCGGTTAAAAATAAATCCGATTTCAAACGCAGATTTTGCAGCGCCATTTAATTTGTCAATTTCTGCTTGAGAAAATCCTTTTGCTAATAAAGCTGCAGGATTCACGTGTGGTGCACCTTCGAAGCTTGCATGACCCACTGCATAATTTACAATCGCATCTACTTCTTGTGGTGTATACTTTAAATTCTTTAATGCTTGTGGTACAGATTGGTTGATGATTTTGAAATAACCACCACCAGATAATTTTTTGAACTTAACAAGTGCAAAGTCAGGCTCCACACCCGTTGTATCGCAATCCATAACAAGACCAATGGTTCCTGTTGGTGCAATTACGGTAGTTTGTGCGTTTCTGTAACCGTATTTTTCACCAAGTTGTACCGCGTCATCCCAAGCTTTGGTAGCCGCTTTTAATAGCACATCTGGTGTATATTTTGCTTTGATACCTTGAGGCTTAATTTCTAATCCTACATACGCATCATCTGCATCGTAAGCAGCAGCACGGTGGTTGCGCATTACACGAAGCATGTCTTCTTTATTTTCTTCGTACTTATCAAAAGCACCTAAAAACGAAGCCATTTCTGCAGAAGTTTTGTAAGCAATACCCGTCATGATAGCGGTGATGGCACCAGCAATGCCACGCGCTTCTTCAGAATCGTATGCAATACCACTTACCATTAACATAGAACCAAGGTTGGCAAAACCTAAACCAAGTGTACGGTAGTCGTAAGATAATTGCGCAACTTCTTTAGAAGGGAACTGCGCCATTAATACAGAAATTTCAAGCACTGTTGTCCATAAACGAGACGTGTATTCGAAACCTTCTACATCAAACGAATTGTCTTCTTCATTGAAGAATTTACGTAAATTGATAGAAGCCAAATTACATGCAGTATTGTCTAAGAACATGTACTCCGAACATGGGTTAGAAGCATTGATACGACCACCTTTAGGGCATGTATGCCATTCGTTAATGGTAGTATCGTATTGTGTACCAGGATCTGCACAACGCCATGCCGCTTCAGAAATCGCATCCCATACTTGACGTGCA
>JAGWVE010000047.1 GCA_018971025.1 Bacteroidota bacterium
TATTATTTGCTGCTTTTGTGCCTCCAAATTGTTAGTAGCTACAAGCACTGCTTCCGATGATAAAATAGTTTCGGCTTCTTGTAATCCGTTTGAAAATAAAGTAGAACCACTACTCACCAAATCACAAATAGCATCTGCAAGTCCAATACTAGGGGCAATTTCTACACTACCACTAATTTCATGCACTTCGGCACTAACGCCATTGTCTTTTAAAAACTTAGATAAAATAACCGGGTAACTGGTTGCTACTTTTTTGCCTTCTAAAAATTGAATGCCGGTATAGTTTTCAGATTTACGCACAGCAATACTAAGCCTGCATTTACCAAAACCAAGTTTATTTAGTACCGTGAGTGGCTTGTTTTTTTCATACACCACATTTTCTCCAACGATACCAATATCAGCAACGCCATCTTCTACGTATTGAGGAATATCATCGTCACGCAAAAAATAAACTTCGATTGGAAAATTAGAAGCTTCAGCTTTTAATTTATTGAGGCCATTACTAATATCGATGCCACACTCTTTTAAAAGTTTGATAGAATCGTCGTGCAACCTGCCGCTTTTTTGAATTGCTAATCTTAATTTCATATTCATAGTTTAAAATAAAAGAGGCCTACCAAATGGTAAGCCTCTTCAATGTTTTATAATGACACAAACACCTATAGCCTACCCGTTTGGTAAGAAATGATGATGGTGGTTATGTGTAAATTGCTTCATTAGACCACAAAAATAGCCTCAAAATGCGCATTGAGCAAATATTTTTTAAAGCTATCTTTAGGGGGCCTACTAAAAAGGCTTAACACATGAATAGATGGTATAAAATGGGGAGCACTATTGCCCTTACAATCCTTACTACAGTTGTATTTGCACAAAACTACCCACTGTTTGTTGGCACTTATACCGGCAAAGGCTCTAAAGGGATTTATTGGCTAGATTTTAATAGTCAAACCGGCGTAAGCACCCTTATTAGCAGTACCGATACCGCTAGCAACCCCTCTTTTATATGTGTTGCACCAAACGGCAAATACCTCTATGCTGTTAGTGAAGATGGCAATAAAGAGCATGGACATATTAGCGCTTATGCCATCAATCAAAAAACTAAAACTTTCGATTTTATAAATAAAGTACCCTCTAATGGCGACCATCCATGTTTTGTTGCCATTAATAAAAAAGCCAACTGGTTGGTAGCTGCCAATTATTCTAGCGGAAGTTTAGCAAGCTTTTCTGTTAACCCAAATGGATCTATTAACGAGTCTACGCAAAAAATTGTACATACAGGATCTGGCCCTAACAAACAAAGGCAAGCTAGCCCACATGTGCATGCTACTTTTTTTGGACCAAACTACACAAGTGTGTGGGCCCCCGATTTAGGTTCCGATAAAATTGCTGTGTACGACTTTAACGATAAAGCAGCATCACCACTTAGCAGCACAGCCGTTCATGAAATAATCAGTAGCCCAGGTAGTGGACCTAGGCATCTTACTTTTAGTCCCAACAAAATGTTTGTGTATGTAATAGAAGAACTAGCAGGAACCGTAAGTGCCTATAAAATAAAAGGTACAAAAGCAACACTGGTACAAAGCATTAAAGCGCATCCGGAAAATGTGCAATCTACTTTTGGCAGTGCCGATATTCATATCACACCCAGTGGTAAATTTTTATATGCTTCTAATAGAGGTGATGAAAATAACCTCGCTATTTTTAGTATCCACCCAATTACCGGAAAGCTCACAAGCCTAGGATATCAAAGCGTTTCAGGCATAGGCCCAAGAAATTTTACCATTGACCCCACTGGGCAGTATGTGCTGGTTGCCAATCAGATCACAAATAATATTGTTACATTTTATATCAATCAAGCAACCGGATTACTCAAAGAATTACCTACCCAAATACCGATTCCAAACCCAGTTTGTTTGGCATTTTATAAATAATAAAACTACTTAGCAGGTTCCGCTTTGAGTACTTCAATGTCAAACACCAAAACGCTATTTGGAGGAATCGCTTTACTTCTAGTGCGCATGCCATAAGCGGTGCCAGAAGGAATAATAATTTTTATTTTACCACCTACCCTGCATTTTGCAAGTCCTATTTGCCAACCTTTAATTAAGCGCTGTAAAGGAAAACGAGCAGGCTTATCTTTTGTTTGATCAAAAATAGATCCGTCTTTTAAAAGCGTTCCTTTATAATGCACCGTTACCGTATCCGTTGCGCGCACATAATCTCCAGTACCTTCTTGTAAAATTTGATAATAAACACCACCTACAATGCCAGTGGTATCAATGGCACGCGCAGTGATAGCAGCGTTTATTTGCGCCAGGTCTTGTTTTGCTTGACTCAATGAATCAGCGTTTTTTGTAAAATCAATCACCGGTTTATTTTGCTGCGCCGGACGCACAAAAGATTGGCCATAATTTGCAGTGGCATTTTTAAACCCACCATGCCAAAGCTCAAATGCACCTGTTGGCGCAACACCCGCACCATAATCAATTCTGTCACCCATTTTACCCGTAACATCATACGAGAAGCGTGCTTCTGTTAGCTCTTGCCACTGGCCATTTGCACCGTTTTGAATCCACTGATTCCCAAACCATGCTTTTCTTTCAAGCTGTCCATTAATACCTACAAAATTCTCACTAAACGAGTACAGGTTGCGTAAATATTTGCCGTCTTTTGGCGCCGAAAAAGAAGCGATTAATTTCCATTTTTCTTGTTCAGGTAAATAAAAATAACCAGTGTAAATGGTGGTTTGAGATGCCGAGTCTGTTAAAGCGGTCACTAAAAATTTGTATGTTGTTTGCGTTTTCCAAGGATATACAAAGTGGCTATGTCCACCAGTGCCTTCATTGCCAAAATCATTGGCTATAACACCATCACCTTTTGCAAGCAATACCACTCTATTTTCTGCTCCTACTTTATTACGGTCTAAGGCTTCGTTACCTGCGTCCCACACCGAAAATATAACGCGTCTTTCCTTTTCACTATTTACTTGAATACCAAAATAACCACGCGCAAATCCACAGGCCATGTAGTAGGTATGTATAGGATCATAGCCAGCAGGAACTGTTATTTCATTGTAAAAAGAAACCGTTTTAACGCTATCCGCAACAGGGTATTTTAAATGCACCGATGCTGCATTGCGTCTGGGCTTGTGGTTATAGTGCATATTTTCCACCGCCGTGCCACCAAGTAAAATGCCTGCAATAGAGGCCTGCATTTTTGTCGTATTTTTTGGTACCGACAATGTAATTTGAACAAATCCCGTATCCGCTATTAAAACCTTCCCAAGTTTTATGGTTGAAAATTTACTAGTAGCTGGCAGTAAGGCTTTTAACACAGTAGCACCAACGCTTACACGAATAGGCAACGCCCACTTATTGGCAAATTGTAACTGTACGCGCAACACCCCAGGCTTTCTAATTTTTACAAAAAAGTGGATTTGCTTAGCCGCTTGTTTCCAGTTGTAAAAAGTAGGATCGCCTTTAACAAATTGATCCTCCTCTTCTTCATCCTGCAATTGCAAACCAGTATTAAGTGGCGTAATATACGCTGTAGTAATAGACAACACACTATCACGCTGTGCAAATGCGCATGCGCTCACCATTAAAAACAAAACAACACTAAAAATATTTTTTTTCATAGTCATGTATTTAAGTAGCCTCAAACCAAATGGGTTTTGTATTATCAGGCTCTGCATTATAATTGATAAATAATTCGTCACCAGCTGTTACTGGTTTAACAGTCGTAATCGAAATCGTTGCGTTATCAAAATCCATTTCATACACACAGTTGGCTGCATAAGAATGATTATAAATAGAAAGGTAACCAAGCGCTACGCAAGCAGACAATAAATCGTCACCCCACTCAAAAATATAATCATACAATAGCGTTTTTTCAAGTAGCGCGCGCTCTGTAGGATTTACCACCAATACAGGCGATATCTCTATGGTGGTACCCACCTCAATATTTTCGGTGGCAAACACACCTCTACCCCGCTGGGCAGATGGAGCAATGGTTAAAATGGGTAATATCATAAAAATCAATGTCGAACATGAAGATACAGCCTCTTTTCATATCATTTAATATGGACGATTCACAAATGATGACTAAATTGCGCCCATGTCTTTGGAGCTCGACCAATTAAATATCAACGAACAGTTCAAACAGCTCATTGCGAATGAAGATAAACTAGAAATTAAAGAATTTCTAGATGATCAAAACATTAGTGATGTGGCGGAGCTTATCAATGAATTTCCTGAATATGAGGCCCAAATTATTGCCAATATGGCCATTCATAGGGCGGCCAGCGTTTTCAAAATTTTGGACATCGCACAACAAAAAGACATTGTTAAAGAACTTCCTTCTTCTAAAACTGCCGAGTTATTAAATGAACTTCCCGCCGATGATAGAACCGACTTTTTGGAGGAATTACCTAAAGCGGCCATACGTGATTTAATTAAATTACTCGACCCCGAAGAGCGAAAAATTACCCTCGCCATGCTTGGCTATCCCGAGGATAGTGTTGGACGCTTAATGACACCCGACTACGTTTACATTTACGCACACAATACGGTAACTGAAGTTTTTGATACCATCCGAAAGTTTGGAAAAAATTCAGAAACCATCGACGTTATTTATATCATTGATCAAAAAGGCGAACTCGTAGACGACATTAGAATTAGAGACGTTATTTTAGCCGCGCCCAATAAAAGAGTTGACGAAATTATTGATGGCAGAATTGTATCGTTAAATGTTAATGACGACCAGGAGCATGCCAACCAGGTGTTTAAGATGAACAACCGTGTGGCGCTTCCAGTAGTGGATGATAATAATATTTTGTTAGGTATTGTTACCATCGATGATATGCTTTGGGTAGCCAACGAAGAGTTTAGTGAAGACATGCAAAAAATGGGTGGTACCGAAGCCTTAAACGAACCTTATTTAGATATCCCATTATTAAAACTCTTCAAAAAAAGAGTAGGCTGGTTGGTGATTTTATTTATTGGCGAAATGCTTACCGCAACTGCCATGGGCTATTTCCAAGATGAAATTGCAAAAGCCATTGTTCTTGCATTATTTGTGCCACTTATTATTTCTAGTGGTGGTAATAGTGGATCACAAGCTTCTACACTGATTATTCAGGCCATGGCTGTTGGTGAAATAACCATTGCCGATTGGTGGCGCGTATTACGTCGCGAATTAACAAGCGGCTTATTGTTGGGTACAGTGCTAGGTATTATTGGATTTATCCGTGTGGGTGTTTGGCATTCGATCTTCCCCAATATTTATGGTGAGCACTGGATGATGATTGGATTTACCGTAGGATTTTCATTGATAGGCGTAGTGCTTTGGGGTACCTTATCAGGTTCCATGTTGCCTATCTTTTTAAAACGCTTAGGATTTGACCCTGCGGTTTCATCGGCACCATTTGTTGCAACGATGGTGGATGTTACGGGTCTAATAATTTATTTTAGTTTCGCCTATTTATTCTTGCAAGGACTGCTTTTATAAACTATTAAAATTTAAGTCCAAGGCCAATTTGCAAAGAAGCCGTTTTCCAAATTTCTTGGTTATCAATGGCGTTAATATTTTGCAACCCCGCCACATATCTTCCATAAATTCTAAATGAACTCAAATTTAATTGCGCACCCAACACCGCAGATAAATCTCCAGACTTAAATGCCGTTTGCGCATTGCTTAAAACATTTTTATCTTGACCGATTAATATACCATATTGAGGTCCTGCATTAAAGGTGATAAGCTTACCTACATTAAGACGAAGTAAAACAGGAATACTTAAATAGTTAAGCCTCGTGTAAGCATTATCAATTAAAAATGCTTGGCTAAACCTAGTGTTGTATAAAGTAGAAAAACTAGAACGCTTGGTCATGGTTTGGCTGTACAATAATTCTGGCTGGATACCAATAAATTTATTGATATCAATTTCAGCAAAAGCACCTGCCATATAACCCATATCAAATACTTCACTAAATGATTGACCGTTTACTTTATTTAAATTAAGGCCTCCTTTTACACCAAGTCTAAAACCACCTTGTGCAAACCCGTGAAGTGAAAAGAAAACAGCAAGTCCAAGTAAAATCAATGTCTTTTTCATAGTACAATATTTTAAGCTAGAAAGTTCTATTATCAAAAACGTAAAAAACACCAACTAATTGTTAATTAAACAAACAATAACATTTTAGACAAACTCAATAACAGTAATTTCTGGAAGGATCCCTACCCTACCTGGGTAGCCTATAAATCCATAGCCTCTATTCACATATAATTTTTGGCTTCCTTGCTCGTATAAACCCGCCCACTGCTTATACATCCACTGCACTGGACTCCATTTAAAATAAGGGTTTTCGAGACCAAACTGCATGCCGTGTGTATGACCTGAAAGCATGAGATCAATGCCTGGGTATTCAGTTAATATTTGAGCGTCCCAGTGGCTAGGATCATGACTTAAAAGTATTTTAAACGGAATATTTTCGGTGCCCGGATACGCCAAATCCATTTTACCATATTTAGGAAACCTTGCTTTAGCACCCCAGTTTTCGATACCTAGAAGTGCAATTTTTTCTCCTTTCTTTTCAAGTACTACATGTTCATTCATTAATAAACGCCATCCCATGTTGGCATGTACTTTTTTGAGGGCTTCCAAATTATCCATTTTAGCTTGTGCAGAAGGCCACTGCACATAGTCGCCATAATCATGATTACCGAGTGTAGAAAAAACACCCAGTGGCGCCGCTAACCTCGCAAAAGAATTTTGATAAGGCTCCATTTCGGTGGCTCTGTCATTTACTAAATCACCAGTAAAAACAATGATATCAGCTTGCTGCTTTAAAATTAAATCGATACCCTTATTAACCGCACGAATGTCCTGAAAACTTCCGCTATGAATATCACTAATATGCACCATGCGCATCCCTTTAAATGCATCTGGTATATTATTGAATTTTAGTTTTATTTTTTTTACTTGGTAATTGTATTTGTTACCAAATCCAAATAATAATGTTCCAAATAAAGTACCACCAAGCCCAAGTCCAAGCCAACTTAAAAAAGTAGATCTTGGAATACCCTGTCCTTCCGGACCCATATATTGCGCTCCTGATAATGGAAAAATTTTATTCATTAAAAGTAAAGCACCCCTGCGTACATCATCAGCAACAAAAAATAGGGAACCAATTAATTTTGCTAAAAAAAGTCCAATCAAAATAGCAAACACATAATTTCTAAACATTTTAGAGGTTTGCAAAAATTGGATATACGGAAAACTAAGCATGGTGGCGATGGTCAAAAAAGACACCACCCAATAGGTAATATAGATGACCTGACGAGCCCGTTCCGACCCTTGTTGGCTTACCGTTTTTAAAGCCTGAAACACATAAAAATCGAGTAAGAAAATAACCAGAGCGATGATCCACCAGCTTGTTGCACTACGCATAGAATTCTGTTAAATGAGTGATTTTAGGCCAAAAACCCTTTGTAAAAGGGCAAAATTACCCCTTTTTTAGCCGATTTTAGGGTTTTTTGACAAGTGGCTACAGCTACAACAAAGTATGGATAAGATTGTTTCAAAAGATGTAGCTGAAAGCTTATTTTTGGCAACTTAGAAGCAATTAATATTATGGCGAGAATTATAGGCGTAGCCAATCAAAAAGGAGGCGTGGGTAAAACAACCACAGCTATTAACGTGGCCGCAAGTTTGGCAGTTTTAGAATTTAAAACCTTACTTGTAGATGCAGATCCACAGGCAAATAGCACCACGGGTGTTGGTTTTGATTTGCATAATATAACCAGCAGTTTATACGATTGCATGGTGAACAATGCAACTGCGAGCGATGTGATTTTAAAATCGGAAGTACCCAATTTAGATTTAATTCCTTCACATATAGATTTAGTAGGTGCCGAAATTGAAATGATCAATTATCCGAACAGAGAAAATGTGATGAAGGGTATTTTAGACGCTGTTCGAGATAACTATGATTTTATCATTATCGATTGTTCTCCTTCACTCGGATTAATTACGGTTAATTCGCTAGTTGCCGCTGATAGTGTGATTGTTCCTGTTCAGTGCGAATTTTTTGCACTAGAAGGTTTAGGCAAATTACTCAATACCATTAAAATTGTGCAAAGCAGATTAAATCCTGCTCTTCAAATTGAAGGCATTTTAATGACCATGTATGATGGCCGTTTGCGTTTAAGCAATCAAGTAGTAAGCGAAGTGCGTAGACACTTTGATGAAATGGTTTTTGATACCATCATTCACCGCAATACTAGATTAAGTGAATCACCAAGTGTAGGGAAGCCTGTTATATTATATGACGCAGACAGTAAGGGAACCATTAACTATTTAAACCTTGCTAAAGAAATTCTTCAGAATAACGGCATGACAAAAATTTCTAACGAAGAAAGAATTATAGAATAACATGAGTAGCCCTAAAAATAATAAAGACATGATTGGCAAAGGACTGAGGTCTTTGCTATCCAATATAGACGCAGAATACAAGACACCAAAGGGTCAAGTGCAGCCTGCATTTGCAGAGCAAGCAGTTGCGAGTAGCAAAATTGCACTTGCAGATATTCAAATCAATCCAAAGCAACCACGCCGCGATTTTGATGAACAAGCTTTACACGAACTTGCCGAGTCTATTAAAATTCATGATGTTATCCAACCATTAACGGTTTCTAAATTAGCTTCTGGCAAATATCAACTGATTGCTGGAGAGCGCAGGTTTAGAGCTTCTAAAATGGCAGGCCTGAAAGAAGTGCCGGTTTACGTAAGACAAGCCAATGACCAACAACTATTAGAGTGGGCTTTACTTGAAAACTTACAAAGAGAAAATTTAAACGCGATCGAAATTGGTATCAGCTATAAACGCATGATGGACGAGCTTTCCTACACCCAAGAGCAGGTAGCAGAGCGCATGGGCAAAGAGCGTAGCACCGTTTCAAATTATATCAGACTTTTAAAATTACCACCCGATTTACAACTTGCGATTAGAAGTGGTAAAATATCGATGGGACATGCAAGAGCACTTGTAAACATTGATACCATTGACAGACAGCTTTTTGTTTTCAAAGAAATTATTCAAAAAAGTTTGAGCGTTAGACAAACCGAAGAACTGGTGCGCAAAATGTACCTCGCTCAAAAACCAGCAGGTGCAAAAGATAACAAGTCTAGCCTCCCTACTGCCTATAAAAAAATTGAAGACAATTTATCTTCGCATTTTTCTACAAAAGTTAAAATGACACATTCCAAAAAAGGAAGTGGCAGCATTACCATCGAGTATTTTTCGTTAGACGAATTAAATAAAATACTAGATGCCATGAACGTAACGGTGAACTAACATGACGCATGCAAAAAAGTTATGCTTATTGATACTCTGCTGCACAGTCGTTTGTAGTACACAAATTTTTGCTCAAAAAAAAGACAGCGCAACGCTAAAAAAAGATTCGGCAGTTGTAAAATTTCGCCCACAGGTAGCAACGCGCAGGGCTGCCATCTTACCTGGTTGGGGACAAGCCACTAATAAAGAATACTGGAAAATACCCATTGTATATGGCGTTTTGGCCATACCTGGGGGTATGTATTTTTACAATGACAGCTGGTACAAAAAAACCAAATACGCTTACGAAGCTAAATTTAAAGCACAGGCCCCCACCCTAGATAGTTCTGGACTTGCTGGCATTGATCCGCAGTTAAAAAATTTAGGACTCACCTCTTTACAATCTTACCGAAACACGTTTAGAAGAGATAGAGACTATTCGATACTGTATTTTATACTAGCCTGGGGTTTACAGGTAGCAGACGCTACTGTTTTTGCACACCTCAAACAATTTGATGTATCGGATGATTTATCTTTACAAATAAAACCACAGTTTAATCCGGCCACAAAAACATCCGGATTTGGGTTGGTGTTAAATTTTAAAGAGCCTTCAAAAAAAATATTTACAACTAAATAAAGCAAGCATGAATATTGCACTTGTTGGATACGGAAAAATGGGTAAAGCCATAGAAGAAATTGCAGTAGCAAATGGCCATACCATTGGATTAAAAATTGACATTGATAATGCCGCTGATTTATGTGCCGAAAAAGTAGCAGGGATTGATGTTGCTATCGAATTTACTGGACCGCATAGCGCATTTGATAATGTCATGAAATGCCTTACACTGGGCGTCCCCGTTGTATGCGGATCTACCGGTTGGTTAGAAAATTATGACAAAGCAAAAGCATTTTGTGAAGCACAAAACGGGACACTTATTTATGCAAGTAATTTTAGTATTGGCGTTAATTTGTTTTTTGAAATCAATAAAACACTGGCTGCCCTTATGTCTAAGCACCCAAGCTACGAGGTAAGTTTGCATGAAATTCATCACACGCAAAAAAAAGACGCACCTAGCGGAACTGCTATTACACTTGCAGAGCAGGTATTAGCAGCTATGCCCAACAAAACAAAATGGGTGAATGAGGCTTCTGGTATAGCTTCCGATTTAGTGATTACATCAGAAAGAATTGATCCTGCCCCTGGCACACATACGACCACTTATGCATCTGCTATTGACACCATAGAAATTACCCATACTGCACATAACAGAAAAGGTTTTGCTGGCGGCGCCGTTTTAGCTGCCGAATATGCAGCAACACACAAAGGAATTTTTTCGATGAAAGAAGTATTAGGCCTTTAAACCATTACCATGTTATCTAAAAAAACACAATACGCATTTAAAGCACTAAGCTACTTAGCTGAACATAGTACCAATGGTCCTGTGCTGATTGCTACTATTGCGAATGAAAAAAAGATCCCCTTAAAATTTCTAGAAAATATTTTACTAGAATTAAAAAAAGCGGATTTATTAGATAGCAAAAAAGGGAAAGGCGGTGGCTATTATTTTAAAGTAGCCCCAGACCAAATTACACTTGCCACTATTATGCGTTTAATTGAAGGCCCTATTGCACTCCTTCCTTGCGTGAGTTTAAATTTTTATGAAAAATGTGCCGACTGTAACGAAAAAAAATGCGGACTCAATAAAATCATGTGCCAGGTGAGAGACAATACACTCTCTGTATTAGAGCACAAAACGGTTGCCAACTTAGTTGAATAATGCTTACAAACAAGAACCCATGAACCCCAACTACCTTACAGAATTATTTACAAATCAATCGTACAATCAAAATCAGTTTTTTTTAATTGCAGGTCCATGTGTTGTGGAAAGTGAAGAGCTGGTAATGGAAATAGCGGATAAAGTAAGCACGATTTGTAAAAACTTAGGTATCGCATATGTTTTTAAAGCAAGCTACCGTAAAGCCAACCGTACCAGTGCCAATTCTTTTACCGGCATAGGTGATGACAACGGACTTGAACTGATAAAAAAAGTAGGCACTACTTATAAGCTCCCTACTACTTCCGATATTCATGCACACGACGAAGCTGCCGTAGCTGCTCAGTTTATAGACATTTTACAAATTCCCGCCTTTTTGTGTAGACAAACAGATTTATTAGTTGCCGCTGCGCAAACAGGTAAAATTGTAAACGTAAAAAAAGGTCAATTTTTAAGTGGTGCTTCTATGAAATTTGCCGTTGATAAAATTAGATTGGCGGGTAACGAAAAAATCATGTTAACAGAACGTGGTAACACTTTTGGTTACCAAGATTTAGTGGTGGATTACAGAAATATTCCGGCCATGAAAGAAAACAATCTACCTGTTATCATGGATTGTACCCACTCACTTCAACAACCCAATCAAACAAGTGGTGTAACAGGTGGCAACCCGCATTTAATTGAAACGATCGCAAAAGCGGCCATTGCTACTGGAGCGGATGGGCTGTTTATTGAAACGCACCCGAACCCTGCTATAGCAAAAAGTGATGGCGCCAATATGCTGCCACTTCATTTACTAGAACCTTTACTAGAAAAATTAGTGAGATTAAGAGAAGCCGTTATCTAAAGGGCTACCAGTTGTTTAATGGATTTCTTTTACCTGCTAAAATGTAACGCTTGATGTTCATCCAAAAAGCGAGTACCATGTAAATAATAACGGGCGATCCGAGGGTTAAAAAGCTGATATAAATAAACCACATTCTAATGCGGGATGTGGCAATACCGAGGCGCTCCCCCATGGCATTGCATACGCCAAAAGCCCTTAATTCTAGAAATTCCCTCAATTTTTGAATCATAACGGTGCTTTTTTAAGAAGTATAGGGCAATTTAAGGCATTTATAGTAAAGAAACTCTTTTGAGCACCCCCCTTTTTTCGTAATTTTGCAGCAGATTTTTAAAAATTCAATCTTACATCTATAAATACCTATTGTTATGGCTTTTGACATTGAAATGATTAAGAAAGTGTACGCAGAAATGCCTGCAAAAATTAATGCAGCAAGACAAGCACTTGGCAGACCCTTAACGCTATCAGAAAAAATTCTTTTTTCACATTTACATGGCGATCAATCTCCAATTAATTTTGAAAGAGGTGGTTCATACGTAGACTTCGCACCAGACCGCGTTGCAATGCAAGATGCAACTGCACAAATGGCTTTATTACAATTTATGCAAGCAGGTCGTCCTAAAGTTGCCGTACCAAGTACAGTGCATTGCGATCACTTAATTTCTGCAAAAGTAGAAGCCAAACAAGATTTACAAGTTGCTACAACAGAGAGCAAAGAAGTGTATGATTTTTTAGCTTCTGTTTCTAATAAATATGGTATTGGTTTTTGGAAACCAGGTGCAGGTATTATTCACCAAGTAGTGTTAGAAAATTATGCATTCCCTGGTGGTATGATGATCGGTACCGATTCACACACTGTGAATGCAGGTGGTTTAGGTATGTTAGCGATTGGTGTGGGTGGTGCAGACGCTTGTGATGTTATGGCAGGACTTGCTTGGGAATTAAAATGGCCTAAACTCATTGGTATTAAATTAACAGGAAAACTTAATGGTTGGACTGCTCCTAAAGATGTGATATTAAAAGTTGCTGGTATCTTAACTGTAAAAGGTGGTACAGGTGCGATTGTAGAATATTTTGGTGAAGGTGCAACAAGCATGAGTTGTACAGGTAAAGGAACCATTTGTAATATGGGTGCCGAAATTGGTGCTACCACTTCTACATTTGGTTACGATGCAAGCATGAGCCGTTATTTAAGCTCTACTGGTCGTGCCGATGTTGCTGCACTAGCGGATGGTATTGCAGAACATTTAACTGCAGATGCAGAAGTATATGCAAACCCAGAAAAATATTTTGATCAAGTCATTGAAATCGATTTAAATACTTTAGAACCGCACTTAAACGGACCTTTCACACCAGATTTAGCTACGCCTATTTCTAAAATGAAAGAAGTAGCTGCAGCAAACGGTTGGCCTACAACTGTTGAAGTAGGTTTAATTGGTAGTTGTACCAACTCTTCTTATGAAGACATTAGCCGTGCGGTAAGTTTAGCAAAACAAGTTGCGCAAAAAGGACTTACAACAAAAGCAGAATACATGATCACACCAGGTTCTGAGCAGGTAAGATATACCATCGAAAGAGATGGTTTCTTAGATGTGTTTAGTCAAATTGGCGCGAAAGTATTTGCAAACGCTTGCGGACCTTGTATTGGTATGTGGGAGCGCGTTGGTGCAGAGAAAAAAGAAAAAAATACCATCGTACATTCTTTCAACAGAAACTTTGCAAAGCGTGCTGATGGTAACCCTAACACATTTGCATTTGTAGCAAGTCCAGAAATTGTTACAGCACTTGCTATTGCGGGAGATTTAACTTTTAATCCATTAACAGATACTTTAACCAATGATAAGGGCGAACAAGTAATGCTCGATGCCCCTACAGGAGACGAATTACCAGTAAAAGGTTTTGCAGTAGAAGATGCGGGATACCAAGCACCTGCTGCGGATGGTTCAAGTGTAGTAGTAGCAGTAGATCCAGCGTCTAAGCGTTTACAACTATTAGATCCTTTTGCTGCATGGGAAGGCACTGATTTAAAGTCATTAAAATTATTAATTAAGGCGAAAGGAAAATGTACCACAGACCATATTTCAATGGCTGGTCCATGGTTAAAATTCCGTGGTCACTTAGATAATATTTCAAACAATATGTTAATTGGTGCAGTTAACTTTTTCAATGAAAAAACAGACTGCGTAAAAAATCAATTAACAGGCGCATTTGATACAGTTCCAAATACCCAAAGAGCCTACAAAGCTGCAGGTGTAGGTTCAATTGTAGTAGGTGATGAAAACTACGGAGAAGGTAGTTCTCGTGAGCACGCTGCGATGGAGCCAAGACACCTAGGTGTACGCGTAGTATTAACAAAATCATTTGCACGTATCCACGAAACAAACCTTAAAAAACAAGGTATGTTGGCGTTAACTTTTGCAAACAAAGCAGACTACGATAAAATTCAGGAAGACGATAGTATCGATGTAATTGGTTTAACAAGCTTTGCACCAGGTACACCGCTAACTTTAGTGTTAACACACAAAGACGGTTCTACAGATTCTATCGAGGCTAACCATACTTACAACCAACAACAAATTGAGTGGTTTAAAGCAGGTGGTGCGCTAAACATTATTAGAAAGCAAGTTGCTGGATAAAATGTTACTATGATAAAAACAGCACTTGTTTCTTTTGGTATGAGTGGCCGTGTGTTCCATGCGCCATTCATACACTTGAATCCAAATTTTATTTTGGCGGGCGCATGGGAACGCTCAAGCAAAAATATAGAAGCTGCCTACCCTGGCGTTACATCGTATGATTCTTACGAAGCCATACTCAATGATCCAAGTATAGATTTGGTAGTGGTAAACAGCCCTAACGACACCCACTTTGCGTACACCAAACAAGCTTTATTAGCGGGCAAACATGTAGTGGTAGAAAAATCTTTTACTGTAACCGTAGAGGAAGCGGAAGAACTTGCTGCACTAGCAGTACAGCAACAAAAAATATTAACGGTGTATCAGAATAGACGTTTTGACGCCGACTTTTTGACCATTCAAAAACTCATTGCTGAAAATAAAATTGGAAACTTACTCGATGTTCAAATTTCTTACGAACGTTACAGAACAACACTCAGTCCTAAAGTACACAAAGAGCTTCCAACGCCTGGCGCTGGCGTTTTATTAGAC
>JAGWVE010000095.1 GCA_018971025.1 Bacteroidota bacterium
ATAGGTAACAATGAAAGTGGTTGAATTGCAGCTTCGTATAAAAAACCTGGTTTAAATGCATGGTTGCCATTTGTATTTGTAATGCCAATATTTTCTATGCCACGCTGCCTAATCCAAACGGGTAAATTATTATTGGTTAACCAACTACCATTTATTTTATTAGAAAAATTTTTATTAGCTATCAGCGAGGGTTCACTCATCCATGCCTCAATGGGTGACCCTCCCACCGAAACATTGATAATACCTATTGGCACTTTTACTTTTTGTGCAATGATTTTTGCAAAATAATATCCGATAGCAGAAAAGCCCGGTGCAGAAACACTATCCAATATTTGCCAGCTTCCATGATAAAAGTTAGACGCTGTTAATGATCGTTTGACACTATCAGGATACGGATTTGCATACCTATTTTTGCCAATATAATTTGGATTATACATTCGTATGGCCGGATTTTGCATAATGGGCAACTCCAATTTATAATGCATTTCATTTTTTAACGGAAACTCCATATTGGACTGCCCGGCACAAATCCAAACATCACCCCACAATAAGTTGTTGTAAACAATTGAATCAGTATATGAATAGATGGCTATTGTAAAAGCATGAAAAGAAGCCGCATGTGCTGGTATGGTAATTTTCCATTCTCCTTTATTGTTTGCAGCGGCTACGTAATTGTGTTCACTTCTGTGAGCAGCACCCATATTAATTTTTACTTTGCCATTAGGTGTAGACTTTCCAGATAATAATAGTGGTTTTCCTCTTTGCAAAACCATATCATTCATTATGGGCTGATCCACACTTAATTGTGCAATACCACTTAAGCATATTAGCATAAGCAAACAAAGGAGTGCATACCGCATGGATCTATGGGTTTAAATGTTGATCAAGCATTAAATAGCAAAGCCATTCTTGCCTAGGCAAATGAAAAGGTCCTTTAAATAAATTGCCTTTTGCTGTTTGCGCGAGTGTACCATCGCGGTGTAAATAACCAAACCATTCACCATGCTCTTTATCATGAAATTTACTATAGGCATAATCATGCACTTGTTTGTGCATTACCGCATAGCGTTCTTGTCCGGTTAACAAATAAGCCATCAGCGTGGCAATAATGGTTTCGTTGTGCGGCCACCAAAATTTCATATCCTGCCAGTATTCCTGTACCGGTTTATTGTAAACATCTCTAAAGTATAAAAGGCCGCCATGTTTTTCATCCCAACCGCGCTTCCACATATAATCAATCATTTTACATCCAAGCGCAATTAAGCGTGGGTCATTATTGCGATACTTGGCTTCTTGTAAAATAAACCAACCGCCTTCTATTGCGTGACCTGGGTTTAAAGTTCTGCCATCGATATGATCAATAATAGAACCATCTGGCGCCACCTGCTCCATCACACACTCGATATCATCTTTAACAAAATACTTTTCTATGGTATCAATCCAACCAGTAATTAAATCGTCGCAACGTGGATCACCAATGGTATCTCGAAGTTGCTGAGCAGTATTCATCAATATCATGGGTACGCCAATGCCTATACTTGGTCTTTTCCCAGAAAACTTAGGCGGTAAAATACCTGGCGTTGTAGCATACTCGATACATTTAGTAAATATTTTTCGGGCATTGTTAGCAGCCTGCTCATCGCCACTTGCTTTTGCATAGGCAGCCGCTGCAATCACATAAAAAGTTTCAGAAAAAAAGTAACGACGCTTTCTGATGGGTGTTCCATCCCGCATTACATGAAAAAACATTTGACCATCTGTGTCAAAACAATGTTTGTTTAAAAAGTCGTAGCCAAGTTTTGCGCCATCCAACCACTCCTGCTTTTTTTCGATGGTATTGTACAATGTAGAAAGCGTCCAAACGGCCCTCCCCTGTATCCAAACGGCTTTATCATCGTCAATTAAAGACCCATCAGCGTCACGCATAAATAAAAAACCACCATGCTCCTGGTCGAATGATCTTGGAAACCAAAATGGAATGGTGTCTTCTAATAATTGATGCTTATAAAATGCAGCGAGTTCCGAAAGTTGTTCTTGATTGTACATCATACAAAATAATTTTAAGCTACTGCTTGTTTTGGTTTTAAAAACAGCAATTGAACTGCAATAACAGCTGCTACAATAATAGCAAGTGCAGCAAAATCTCTATTTAAATTGCCAGCATCGGTAGACTTTCCTAAGTAATCTGTAATTACTGCGCCTGCAAAAATACCGGCCGTGTTTAAAAAGCCATATGCCGTTGCTCTACTATTTGCAGGTACAAATTGACATAAAATAGGCATGTTATTGGTATCAAACATGCCAAATCCAAAACCAAACATAGAAGCAGCAGCAAAAACCACTACAATAGAATTACTATAACCTAGTAGTAAAAGCGCAGGTATCATAAGTGATAATCCCATGGCGCCAATATATATTCGACCACGTACATTTTTTTGCACCCACTTATCAGAAAAATAACCACCAACAATAACACCAAATAAAGATGACAATGAAATAGAAATAGTGGTTAACGGACCCGCCACAGACATGTCTATATGTAGCTTATCCGCAATTAATGTGGGTGCCCAATTTTTAATCGCCCATCCCGGAAAACTTGGAACGGCAAAATATAAAATGATGATCCAAAAAGAAAAAGAAGAAAGTAGTCCTGTCACACTTTTTAAAACAGTCTGATATCCTTTTTGCGCCTTATCTACTATTTCTCTTTTGATATTATCCTGTAAAAAAACAATCAATACAAATGCATAGAGCATACCAAAGCCACCAAATACCATAAATGTATACTGCCATGAAAACAGTTTAGCAACGGTTGCACCAAAGCCGCCAAGCGCTTGCCCCATATATATTCCAGACATGTGTAGCCCTACCGCCAAGGACCTTGTTTTGTCGGTATGATAATCTGCGATAAGTGATAAACCGGCAGGAATATATAGTGCTTCACTCAATCCCATTAGCGCTCTTAACCAATACAGTTCATTAAATGTTGTAGCAAAGCCCATAGCAAATGTTACCAA
>JAGWVE010000048.1 GCA_018971025.1 Bacteroidota bacterium
TACGAAGTCATCACGTTTACCAATGGCTATGACGCTATCGAATACTTGGAAACCAGCGTTGTAGACGTGGTGCTTTTAGACGAAACCATGCCAGGCATAACTGGTCTAGAAACCCTGAGTCGTATTAAAATGGATCATCCGCATCTTCCGGTGGTGCTCATTACAAAAAACGAAACCGAAAACCTGATGAATGAGGCGATTGGTAGACAAATTAGTGATTACCTAATCAAGCCGGTTAATCCAAGTCAGGTTTTATTAAGCCTTAAAAAAATCATCGACACCAAAGACCTTGTAGCAGCGAGTACCACGGCTGCATACCAACAAGAGTTTACCAAACTATTTATGCAGCTTCAGGAAAATCCTGATTTTCATGAGTGGCAGGACATTTATAAAAAGCTAGTGTATTGGGAACTAGAAATGGAGAAATCTGATAGTCCCGAAATGCGTGATATTTTACAAGCACAAAAAAAAGAAGCCAACACTGCATTTTTTAAATACATCAGTAAAAATTATGCGGGCTGGGTAGCCCCTGGTGCAGCGGATGCACCCATTATGAGCCATCAACTATTGCAGTTTAAAGTGCTCCCACATGTAGAAAAAGGAATCAGTACTTTTTTTATTTTAATAGACAATTTGCGCTTTGATCAGTGGAAAGCTATTCAGCCCATTTTTCAAGAACATTTTAGGGTACTCGAAGAAGATACTTTTTATTCCATTCTACCTACTGCTACCCATTATTGTAGGAATGCTATTTTTTCTGGGATGCTTCCCATAGATATTGAAAAGAAATTTAAGGAGGAGTGGAAAAACGACGATGAAGAAGGCGGTAAGAATTTGCATGAAGAAACATTTATGCGCGCCCATCTTGCTAAATTAAAAAAGGAAGATTTGCGTGTTGGCTATCATAAAATTGTGAACCACGCAGATGCACAACACTTGCTTGCCAACATGCATAATTTATTGCAAAACGACCTCAGCGTTATCGTTTACAATTTTGTAGATATGCTAAGTCACGCAAGAACAGAAATGGAAGTGTTAAAAGAACTGGCTAGTGATGAGTCTAGTTATAGAAGCCTTACCAAAAGCTGGTTTGAACATAGTCCGCTATATCAGGCCATTAAAAAAATTGCAGATAAAAAAATTAAAATAGTACTTGCCACAGATCATGGAAGTGTACGCGTAAATACGCCTAATAAAATTGTGGGCGACAAACAAACCACGGCTAATTTGCGCTACAAGCACGGCCGTAATTTAGACTACGATGCAAAGGATGTTTTAGCGTTTAAAGATCCCACAAAAGCGGGCCTTCCGGTACCCACGGTAAACTCTAGTTATGTATTTGCAAAAGAAGACGGGTTCTTATGTTATCCCAATAATTACAATCACTTTGTAGGATATTATAAAAATACTTTTCAACATGGGGGGATAAGTTTAGAAGAAATGATTGTACCAGTCATAAAAATGGTTCCTAAGGGCAATTAATGTGAATAAATAAATTTTTCGAAAACTTGTTTTGGAGAGATAGTCGCTTACATTTGTTAGAACAATTTTTGTTGTAATTGACTATGAAATACACACAATCGAATTTAGATAAGTTAGAAGATATTTTAGGAGAATCTGAATATGTGGTAAGGTATGAGCGCGGAACTTTTCAGAGTGGCTGGTGTTTATTAGAAGCCAAAAAAATTGTTGTCTTAAATAAGTTTTTAAATACAGAAGGAAGGATTAATACATTACTTGAATTAATTCCTCAACTCAATATCGAGTACGATAAATTAACACTCGAATCTCAAAAATTATACGAGCTAGTTTTAAAACAAGCCATCGACGAAGTGGCTGCATAATTTTTTTGCAACACACCCCATTAAATATTAATTTTCTAGGAACCGGAACAAGCAGTGGTGTACCCATGATTGGCTGTCACTGTCCTGTTTGCCAATCAAAAGATCCCAAAGACAACCGCTTGCGTTCTAGTATTTTGGTGTCTTCTAATACCACGAAGTTTGTAATTGACACCACCCCCGATTTTAGGTACCAGATGCTCCGCACGCATACCGAACACTTAGATGCAATACTTTACACGCACCCCCACAAAGACCATATTGCCGGCCTCGATGATATTAGAGCTTTTAATCACTTTTCAAAAAAGCCCATTGATATTTATGCGGGGGCCAACACCGAAGAAGCTATTAGGCGCGATTTTTATTATGCATTTGCAGAAACCCGCTATCCAGGTGTGCCCGATTTAAACATTATTGGCATAGACCGTGACCCTTTTGTGGTGGGTGATATTAACGTGCAACCCATCCATGTAGCACACCATAAAATGCCGGTGCTGGGTTTTAGAATGGGGGACTTTACTTATATCACCGACGCTAATTATATTGAGCCACAAGAGCAGGAAAAAATTAAGGGGTCCAAAGTGCTTGTGATTAATGCGCTTCGCAAAGAAAAACACCTTTCTCATTTTACACTAGCAGAAGCAATTGAGCTTTCCACTTCTCTTGAAATCCCGAGGGTTTATTTGACGCATATTTCCCATCAATTGGGGACACATACAGATGTTTCTCATGAACTTCCCGTAAATATTTCTTTGGCTTACGATGGGCTTCAAATTACCGTGTAGTTTGCTTTGTGCCTACAATTCACCCGCATCAACCACGTCATTATTTTTATTTTTCACGCGCAGAACGCAGGGCTGCTTTTGTATTAATAGGCATGATTGGTTTGGTTGTTTTGCTTCCCCAATTTTTATGGCAGCAAAAGCCTGAACTTCTTTTGCCACTTGCGATGGAGCAGTTTGGTATAGACACCATGTATATGCCGGACGCATTAGCGGATGTCGAAGGTCCTACTGCTAAAGATCCCTTTGTTTTTGATCCTAATACTGCAAGCATCGAAACACTTGTATCAGTTGGATTTAGCAACAAGCTAGCAAATACCCTAAACCATTACCGCGCTAAAGGAGGATTTATTACATCTAGTAAAGACCTCTATAAAATTTGGGGTATGCCTCCATTACTTGCTGGTAGATTGGCGCCCTTTGTTAGGGTAAACGGCTCTGGCCGTAAAAATGGCAAAACCAAGCCCTGGGGAACTACATATGAGCCTAATAATGCAGCAGCCCCTATTGATATTAATACCGCATCCGTTGGTGAATTTGAGGCGCTTAGGGGCATAGGTCCAGTACTTGCAGCCCGCATTGTTGGTTTCCGGGAAAAACAAGGTGGTTTTACACGGTTGCAAGACCTATTACAAGTATATGGCGTAAAAGATAGTTTGCTGCAGGCGCTTAGCCCGTATTTACGGCTCGAAGAAAGCAGGGTGCCTAAGTCTAATTTTAACCAAGCCTCGGTGCTGCAGCTGGTGCAAAAAGCTGGCTTACAACCAGTTGTGGCTCAGGCCCTGGTGCGGTGGCGGCAGCAAAATGGGGCATTTGTAAAATTTGATGAGCTGGAAAATTTTGAGGGTTTAAGCGCGGCCAGTATGGCCGCGCTTAAACGACTCTTTTTTATAGAATAGCAGTTTTGGTGGAAGCAACCATTTACACCTAAAAAAATTCAAAAAAACTTGTTAATTTCCAAAAATGCCGTAGTATTGACATACAAAATGAGGCCCTCAAGCCCCATTTATATAAAATGTCTCTTTTCGATTGCTTGCTTATATTAAGGTCTCACCAAAAGTGAGACCTTTTTTTTGTGGTTATTTGTAGTGTAACACTTACGAATGATTGTTCGTTTTGTGATCCCTGTTTAGCGCAATCTTATTTTTTTATTTGCGGTTCTCTTAAGCTAACTGGCTTAATATATTTTTTGCGCATGCGCATATTGAGCATTTCAACACTAAATGAAAATGCCATTGCAAAATAAACGTAGTTTTTTAAATGCATTTCGTGTGCATTTTTTGGATCCCATCCTTCTACAATTAATACAAGTCCAATCATTACTAAAAATGAAAGGGCTAACATTTTTAAAGTAGGGTGCTTGTGTATAAAACTAGAAATGCGTCCGCTAAATAAAAACATAACAACCATCGCCAGCACAACAGCAGCAATCATAATTTCAATGCGCTTTGCAGTACCGCCTGCAGTAATGATACTATCAAAACTAAAAACCATATCAATTAAAATGATTTGAAATACAGCTGCAGAAAAGCCAAGTGGTTTACTTGCAATACCTGCTTCTTGTTCTGCTTCACCTTCTAGTTTTTGATGAATTTCTTTAACTGTTTTATACAATAAAAATATTCCACCAGCTAGCATTACTATACTAGCAATGTCTAAATCATTGCCAAATAAGCGAAGCACTGTAATACCTTTTTGTGATAGTAGCCAGGTTAATCCAAATAACAATAAGCAGCGTGTTACCATGCCCATGATCATCCAAATAAGTCTTGCCTTTTTTTGTTTTTCTTGGGGCAAACGGTTCATGATAATACTTACAAAAATGACATTATCTATACCTAGTACAATTTCTAAAACGACAAGTACTAAAAAACTAATCAAACTCTCTGACGTAAATAAACTTTCCATTTTTCGCTTATAATTTTGAGCAAATGTTTTTTACAATACTAGGTCCTTCGTATACAAATCCGGTCCATACTTGAATTAGTGTAGCGCCCGCATTTAATTTTACCCTAGCGTCTTCGGCGTTAAAAATACCGCCGCTTGCGATAATCGGAACTTGACCATTTAAACCTTTTGCTAAATAACGTACAACATCTGTGGATCTATTGGTTAAGGGCTTTCCAGACAATCCACCCATACCAATTGCTTCAATGGTAGTAGCATCTGTGTAGAGGCCACGTCTGTCAATGGTGGTGTTGCTAGCTACTAAACCATCTAATTTTAATTCGGTACTTAAAGCAATAATATCATCGAGTTGTTCGTCCGTTAAATCGGGGGCAATTTTTAATAAAAGCGGCTTGGGTGTATTTTTTGTTGCATTAATTTTTTGCAAATTGGATAAGATGGTATGAAGTGCATCTTTGTCTTGCAGTGCACGAAGGCCCGGCGTATTGGGAGAACTTACATTCACCACAAAATAATCCACTACATCAAATAGTTTTTCAAAACAAATTTGGTAATCTTTCCAAGCGTCTTCGTTGGGTGTGATTTTATTTTTGCCAATATTGCCACCAACAATTAATGTACTATTTGGATGAGCGCCGCGCCATTTGGCCACTCTACTAGCAATGGCATCTGCGCCATCATTGTTAAAACCCATTCTATTGATGAGCGCCCTGTCTTTTGGAAGTCTAAATAAGCGTGGTTTTGGATTACCATCTTGTGCAAGTGGGGTTACCGTGCCAATTTCTACAGCGCCAAAACCGAGTATTTCTAATTCATGTAAATAGCGGGCATTTTTATCAAATCCTGCGCCTAGTCCAACGGGGTTGCTAAAAGAAAGGCCAAATACTTTTTTGGCCAGTGCCGGATCTGTTACACCCCAGCTATTGTGCAACCATTTTTTAATCCACGGGATACTGCAAAACCTTTTGAGCCAATTCATGGAAAAATAATGGACGGCTTCTGGTGGAAAGCAAAATAGAAGGGTTCTTAATAGGCGGTACATCATAGCCCCGCAAAGATAGGTTTGTACGCCCAAAGAAGAATTTAGTTGCATAAACAACTTTTTCTAAAAAATCACTACATTTGATGGGTAAATACTTAGCCATGCAAGAAGCTTACATTGTAGCCGGATTTAGAACAGCTGTAACAAAAAGTAAAAGAGGCGGTTTTCGTTTTTATAGGCCCGACGATTTAGCCGTTCAGCTCATTCAAGGACTCATGAAAACGGTGCCTGCACTTCCAGCAGCACGTGTTGATGACGTTATTGTAGGAAACGCCGTACCTGAGGCAGAGCAGGGCTTACAGTTTGGCCGAATGATTTCGGCACGTGCATTAGGCGTGGATGTTGCTGGTATTACCATTAATAGATATTGTGCGAGTGGACTTGAAAGTATTGCCATGGCTACTGCAAAAATTAGATCGGGAATGGCCGATTGTATTATTGCTGGCGGAACAGAAAGCATGAGTTTGGTTCCAACTGCTGGATGGAAAACAGTACCTTCTTATGAAATCGCCAATAACGATCCTGATTATTATTTAAGTATGGGTTTAACTGCCGAAGCAGTTGCTAAAGAATTCAATATTTCAAGAGCAGATCAAGATGCATTTGCATTTGCGTCCCATCAAAAAGCAATGACGGCGCAACAAGAAAATTATTTTAAGCCAGGCATTTTACCCATCACTGTAGAAGAAGTATATGTAAATGAAAAAGGAAAAAAAGCAACACGTTCGTATGTGGTTGACACCGATGATGGTGTGCGTGCCGATACCAGTATCGAAGCGCTTGCAAAATTAAAACCTGCATTTGCAGTGGATGGAACCGTAACAGCAGGTAACTCGTCACAAACCAGTGATGGCGCAGCTTTTGTGGTGGTGATGTCAGAAAAAATGATGCTTGAATTAGGGCTTGTTCCAATTGGAAGACTCGTAAATGTTGCAGTAGCAGGTGTGCATCCGCGCATCATGGGCATTGGTCCAGTGGCGGCTATACCAAAAGTTTTGCGTCAAGCAAATATGAGCATCAGTGATATAGATTTAATTGAACTCAATGAAGCGTTTGCTGCACAATCTTTAGCTGTAATTCGTGAATTAGATTTAGATACTTCAAAAGTAAATATCAATGGCGGTGCGATTGCACTGGGTCATCCATTAGGTTGTACAGGCGCTAAATTAACCGTGCAAACACTTCATGATTTAAAAAGACTGAATAAAAAATATTCGATGGTATCCGCATGTGTTGGCGGCGGACAGGGTATTGCAGGAATTATCGAAAATTTATAATTACAAGTACTTACCTACAATCGGCATTCTTCTACCCACACCAAAAGCTTTTGGTGATACTCTAATAATCGGGCAAAATTGATTGCGCTTGTATTCGTTGGTGTTTACCATTTTTAAAGTGCGGTTTACCAACGCAGTGCTATATCCCATGGCTACTATGCTAGAAGGGTTTGCGCGTTTTTCGATGTACTGGTATAAAATTTGATCAAGTACACTGTAATCTGGTAAGCTATCGCTGTCTTTTTGATCTGGTCTTAACTCGGCACTTGGGGCTTTGGTAATAATATTAGCAGGAATAATTTCTTTTTCGCGGTTGATGTATTTGGCTAATTCGTACACCTGAATTTTATAGAGGTCACCAAGTACACCTAGTCCACCTGCCATATCTCCATATAAAGTTCCGTAGCCAGTGGCAAGTTCACTTTTATTAGACGTGTTGAGTAATACATAACCCAGTTTATTGGCAATCGCCATTAAAATATTACCTCTAGATCTACTCTGTATATTTTCTTCGGCAAGTGAAAAAGGCATGCCATTAAATATGGGATCCAAGGTTTCTAAAAATGAATGGTAAACATTTTTAATCGGAACAATATGGTAAGGATTTTCTAGATTTTTACTAAGTAAAACAGCGTCATCAACCGAGTGCTCCGTAGAAAATTCGGAAGGCATCAGTACCGCTAAAACATTTTGTGCACCCAGCGCATCTGTAGCTATAGCAAGGGTTACAGCCGAATCTATGCCGCCCGATGAGCCCAGTATGGCTTTGGTAAAACCCATTTTTGTAAAATAGTCTTTAATGCCTAGTACCAGTGCTTGATAGATTTGATCGATGTTTAAATTAGCAACAAGGGTTGCTGGATTTAATTCTTTATTAGGGACACGACTAGCGGGTTCTATTATGGGTTCTTGAATGGTGCCATCATCGTTGCAAGTGTAATATGAAAGGTCTGATCTAAACATCGGAACTGCACCGCATAAATTGGCATCTTTATCAAATGCATAGGACCCGCCGTCAAAAACAATTTCGGTTTGACTACCCACTGCGTTGCAATAAAAAAGTGGAATTTTATATTTTAAAACGTTCGCTTTAATCGTTGCCTTTCGGTCTTCGTCATGGGTATAATCGAAAGGAGAAGCGCTTAAATTGAGCATGATATCTGGCGACTGTTTCATGAGTTCATCCATTGGACAAATTTTGTAGAGTGGATTGTCGCCCAGGTTCCAAATATCTTCACATATGGTAACGGCTAGTTTTTTTCCTTTAAACGGAATCACTTGCCAACTGCTAGCCGCTTCAAAATATCTATTTTCATCAAAAACGTCGTAGGTAGGCAGTAAGGTTTTATGAATTTCTGCTACTATTTTTTGTTCGTACAAGAAAAACGCAGCGTTAAATAAATCCTTGCCTTTCCTGCCCGGATTACGCGCTGGACTGCCAATAAGCACACCAATAGTATCGGCCGCTTTTCTAATGGTATCAATGCTTTCGTAGCATTTGTCTATAAAATCTTCAAATTCAACAAAGTCGCGCGCTGGATAACCACACACGCTCATTTCGCTAAATAATATGAGATCAGCGCCTTCTTTTTTGGCAAGTTCTATGGCACATAAAATTTTTTCGGTGTTTTGTTCGAAATTTCCAATGTGATAGTTCTGTTGCGCGATACTTATTTTCATAGGGATTACTGCGGTGGCTGCAAAGGTCAGTAACTTTTACATACCAAATACCACCTATCTCATTTAAATCTTGTTTATTTTTTAACGAATTTAAGTAACATCTTTGCATCAAATTTGTTTCATGACCAAGTTCCTCTCTATTGCAGCAGCTGTTTTGTTACTGGGTTGTCAATCTTTTCAAAAAACGCCTGATGTTAGTGCCATTGATGTGCCGCTTACAACCATCCGTTTTGAACAAGCTTTTTTTGCAATCGATACTTTACAACTCGACCCCTCATTACAAAAATTAGCAGGTCAAGAACACTTTTTCACGCAAGATTTCTTATATAATATTTTAGCAACGACGCCACAAACTGCGGCAAAAGATGTGCCTCAATTTATGCGCGCTTACCAATCTATGTACAAGCAGGTGAGCACTCAATTTGCTTCGCTTAAAACCGAAGAAGCAGCGATTAAAGAAGGCTTACAATATGTAAAATATTATTTTCCAGATTACAAATTACCTACCAAGCTCATAACATTTATTGGCCCCATCAATAGTTTTGGAAATATTATTACCATCGATGCACTGGCTGTTGGACTTCAAATGTACCTTGGAAAAAATGACCCTATTTATTTAACCGAAGAAGGTCAAAACCTTTATCCTGTATATGTTTCAAGGCGTTTCGAAAGAGCTTACATGGCCACCAATTGTATGAAAAATATCATCGATGATTTGTATCCTTTACAAGATGCTGGTGCGCCACTTTGTGAACAAATGGTTGAAGCAGGGAAGCGATTATACTTCTTAAAAAAAGTATTGCCGCATGAAGCAGATAGCATTGTAACCGGGTATACTGCAGCGCAATTAGAAGGTTGTTACAAAAGTGAAAAAGACATCTGGTCTTTTTTTGTTCAAAATAATTTACTCTACGAAAAAGATCCATCACTCATTGGTGATTATATGCATGACGGACCCAATACCGCTGTTTTTGGAGACAGTTCTCCAGGGTTTATTGGACAGTTTGTTGGCTATAGAATTGTAGAAGCATTTTTAGAAAAAAACAAAGAAACTTCGCTTGATAAACTGCTAAAGATTCCTGCAAAAATCATTTTTGAACAGGCAAAGTACAAGCCTTAAGTGTACGCCTAACAATTAGTTGCTTAGTTTAATTTAGAAGGCACAATTAGATCAAAAGCGGGGATGGCAACGGTAAACAATTCTTTGCTGTTTTCATTTTCCATTTCATAATGGCCCTGCATACGGCCCAGTTCCGATTTGAGGTTGCATCCACTGATGTATTGGTAACGGTCAGATGGCTTGATAATGGGCTGAATCCCAATAACACCCTCGCCATCTACTACTTTGTGTTCTCCACAACTATCAAATATCTCCCAGTGCCTGCGCAGCAGTTTTACATTAAAATGGTTGTGGTTTTCGATGGTTATGCGGTAGGCAAACATGAATTCATTCGATACGGCATTACTATAGTCCGATTGGTAGAAAGTTTCTACACTTATTTCGATGCCTTCGGAAATCATGGATATCATGGGTGGCCGCTTTAGGGTAAAAGTAAGGTTTCGCTCATAATTAGGCAAATAAACCAGTTGTTTCGGGGCTCGCAATCCCATTTTTTCCTTAATTTCGAGCCTTAATTAAAAGCGCAACCGAATCTTATGGCTGAAGTGATTTTAATGCCCCGCTTAAGTGATACAATGACCGAAGGTGTTATTGCAGCTTGGCACAAAAATGTGGGCGATGCGGTAAAAAAAGGTGATTTATTAGCAGAAATCGAAACTGATAAAGCAACTATGGAGCTTGAAAGCTACCAAGAGGGTGTTTTATTGCATATAGGTACTACAAAAGGAGGCAAATTGCAAGTCAATGATTTGCTTGCTATTATTGGTAAGGCTGGTGAAGATGTTGCTTCACTGATTGCATCTGTTGGAGCGGGATCACCTGCTGCAGCGTCTGCTTCAGAGCAAGCACCAGCACCAGCGGCTGCACCTGTTGCTCCGGCTGCAAGTCCTGCAATTGACGTAGCAGCTATGGACGAAGTGGTATTGATGCCGCGCTTAAGCGATACCATGACAGAAGGGGTGATTGCTGGATGGCAAAAAAATGTAGGTGATACAGTAAAAAAAGGGGAAGTGTTAGCGGATATCGAAACCGATAAAGCTACCATGGAACTTGAAAGTTATAAAGACGGTATTTTATTATACCAAGGCGCAAAAGCGGGAGAGAAAATTTTAGTAAACGATTTACTTTGCGTGATTGGTGCTGCTGGCACAAATGTGGATGCAATTGTTGCCGCTGTAAAAAATGGCGCAACCGCTACAGCGCCTGCTGCTACTGCACCTGCGGCAAGCCCTGCTGCGGCTCCAGCTGCTCCAACAACTGTTACTGCCCCTGCAGTTCAGGTTGTTGTAAATGAAGGTCGAATTTTTGCAAGCCCGCTTGCTAGAAAAATGGCGGAAGAGCGTGGCATCGATTTAAAATATGTAAAAGGTACAGGCGATAATGGACGTATCACCAAATTTGATATTGACGGATATGTTCCAGCTGCAGCATCTGCTACTCAAGCAACAAGCGCTGCTGCTCCAGCTATTCAAACTGTACCTGCTGGTGTGGTAAGTTTTGATGATCAGCCGGTTTCTCAAATGCGTAAAACCATTGCGCGCCGCTTAAGTGAAAGCTTATTTACAGCTCCACATTTTTACATCACCATGACCATTGATATGGACGCAGCTGTTGCAGCCCGTGCAAAAATTAATGAAGTGGCGCCTGTAAAAATTAGTTTCAATGATATGGTTGTTAAAGCAACAGCACTTTCATTAAAACAACATCCAAAAATTAATAGCAGCTGGCTTGGTGATTCTATTCGTACCAACCATCATGTAAATATTGGTATTGCTGTTGCAGTAGACGAAGGTTTACTCGTTCCAGTAGTACGTTTTGCAGATACCAAAACACTTAGTGAAATTGGTGTTGCTGTAAAAGGGTTTGCACAAAAAGCAAAAGATAAAAAATTACAACCTGCCGATTGGGAAGGCAGCACGTTTACTATTTCTAACTTAGGTATGTTTGGCGTAGATGAGTTTACGGCCATCATCAATCCACCAGATGCATGTATTCTTGCAGTAGGTGGTATTGCACAAGTACCGGTTGTAAAAAATGGTCAAGTGGTACCGGGCAATGTTATGAAAGTGACCCTCAGTTGCGACCACCGTGTTGTGGATGGTGCAGCAGGAGCCGCTTTCTTACAAACATTGAAATCTTTATTAGAAGAGCCTTTACGTATGTTGGTATAAACTGTTACAGTGTTCTGTTTCAGCATTTACTAATCCATATCACATCCAATAGGTGCACCTGGCGCCATTTCTTTGTGTTTAGGTAAGCTTATGTCTTTTGGATGTTCGATGCGGTCAATCAAATAAGCAAAATGCGTTTTGTATTTGTTTGCTTTTATCTGATCCATACTCCATTTTTTAATGGCTACTAATTTTTCAGAACAAATTGCTTTTACTTGATAATTGCTTTGTTCAGATTGTGCAACACCTAATAGCCAGGTCACTAACATTTGTCTTGTTTGAAGGCCTACCATTTCTTCTAGACCTTTGTTGAGTGGCTTTTTAAATAGTTCCACTACGAGCGCATCTATCACTTCTCCAAATCCAATACTAGCACCATTTGCTTTATTAATTTCCAACCTGTTGGCTCTTTCTGGATTGCATAAAAAAGCGAGTTCAAAATCTGCTAATGCTTCTGCGGCTGCTAATGGATCAAAACTCATGCCGGTTCTTTTGGCAAATAATTCACCAATGCCATAATACATTGGAGGTCTTGGAGGAATTTGCGCAGCAATAAAAGGGGGTATGGTTAATATACTTGGCGATAAACATCCCACTGCTACTTGTAATGCATTTTCTTGCACGGCGTTTGCCAACACTTTTGGTTTTTGCGATGCATCTCCTCTGGTGCTATAACTATAATCGATGCCGCCAATAAGTTTGCAAACAGCTTCCAATTGATAGCGGTGGTAATTATAAATAGGCACGAGCACGTCTTCTAATTTTGCAAGTGGCGTACCTGGTCTAAGGGTATTTTCAGAAAAATTTTGTAGTGCTTTTGCTCTAACAGCGAGTGTGTTTTTTAATCCTACGGTTGCATCTTTTTCGTTGTCCCATAAATGTGCATACGGATGAAAGCCGCTCGCAGCGCGTGCGTCCGCATCTGCAATAAATAAAAGTCCTTGCTTTGTATTCTCTGCCAATAAATTTTGAAGCGCATTATTTTCGTTGATGCCTGCTGGGAAATCTTGGTATCCATACAGGATAGCTCTCTTGTCCCACTCACCAATAGCGTTGGTATATACTTTAGAAAAATCCATCTCTCCTTTTTCATTGATAAAAATATTAGGATGCGGATAATCCATTACGGAAGCTCTATCATTATAACTTGATGCATAGTTGTGTTGCAATCCTAAGGTATGGCCAATTTCGTGCGCAGAGAGTTGACGTAATCTTTGCAGTGCGGCTTCTTTCATGGTGTTGGGAACGGGCTTTCCTGTTTCGTAAGGAGCCAATAGTCCGGTAAAAATTAAATAGTCTTGTCTAACCCGGAGCGAACCCAGTGTAACTTGGCCTTTAATAATTTCTCCGGTACGTGGGTCTGTTACAGAAGCGCCGTAACTCCATCCTCTCGTAGAACGGTGCACCCAATTAATCATATTGTATCTAATATCCATGGGGTCGCAAGTATCTGGTAAAACTTTTACGATAAATGCATTTTTGTAACCGGCAGCTTCAAAAGCTTGATTCCACCAGCGCCCGCCTTCTAATAACGCAGACCTGATGGGTTCCGGCGTTCCGTTGTCTAAATAATATACAATGGGTGAAACGGGTTCGCTAACCTGAGCCGTAGGATCTTTTTTAGCGAGTCGATGTCTCGAAATATACATTTGTTCGATGGGGGTGGTAAAGTCGGAACTATAATCGAAATACGAAATGCCAAAGTACCCACTTCTGATATCATATTTTCTTGGTTTGTACTGGTTATCAGGCAGTTGAACAAAAGAATAATGCATACGAAGTGTAATGGCTTCCGGTGAAGGGGTTACACTTGTAATATACTTGCCTGCGTCGGCGCCACCCGTAAAAGTGATACTAGCTTCAAATTCTGAATTGAGTGGAAAGTTTTTTGTGTTAGAAAAATACATCGCAGAACGAGATTCGTTAAACGAATAGGTTCCTTGACGCATGGCTTTAATTTTGTCTGCAACACCATGCGCATCTTTTACAAAAAAGGATGTGGCGTCCACCAATAAATGACCTGCTTGTTCCTCTTCAATAACAAAAGACCCGATGGTAGAACTCGCAAAAGATTCCTTCACGGCTCTTTTTTCATTTTTATCTGTGCTACTGGCACGGTAGTCGTAGTTGGGTTGTACCAGTAATAATTTTTTACCAACGCGCTCAAAAAATACAATTTTAGTGTCTCCAATTTGTCCTCTGTCCAGCCCAATATCATTAGATCCTAAGCCAGCAGGTAATGAATTAACGAGTAAGAATTCTATCCCCATTTTATCTATGTCTAACCATATTTTTCCAGTGGTTTCATCTGTATAAAAAGTAAAAAAACCGAATTGGCGCTTCATGTTTTTTGTTTTTTCAAAAACAGTATTTGCGGTTTGTGCAAAAAGAAGCGAAGGGATGATTAGTATGATTAAAAAAAGAAATCGACGCATGATTTTATTTTTTTGGTTTTGAATTACCACTAAATGTAGTTCTTTAAAGGTATCAATAAAAAAAATCCTGCTACTATACGTAACAGGATTTTTTTTATTGAGCGAACGAATGTTCAGGTATTCAATTAAGCAGTTGGCGTTTCAGTTGTTGCTGGCGCTTCAAAAAGCGTAGGGGCTACAACTGGCGCTGGTGCTGCAACTGGAGCAGGAGCAGCTACTTTTTTAGGAGCTACTTTTTTCACAGCTTTTTTAGGAGCTACTTTTTTTGCTACTGGTTTTTTTGCAGCTACTTTTTTAGGAGCGGCTTTTTTTACAGCTTTTTTAGCTACTGGTTTTTTTGCAGCAGCTTTTTTAGGAGCGGCTTTTTTTACTACTTTTTTAGCAGTTGGTTTTTTTGCAGCGGCTTTTTTAGGAGCAGCTTTTTTCACTGCTTTTTTAGCAGTTGGTTTTTTTGCAGCGGCTTTTTTAGGAGCAGCTTTTTTCACTGCTTTTTTAGCAGTTGGTTTTTTTGCAGC
>JAGWVE010000096.1 GCA_018971025.1 Bacteroidota bacterium
AAACCCAACCATGAGTGGACACTCAGAGCAAGTAGCGGTCTTGGTTACAAACCACCTACCCTTTTTAACAACGAAATTGATGAAAGAGATTATAGGTACATTAAAGGCTACGCTACAAATATTGCATCTGAAAAAAGCATTGGTTACAATGCAGATGTAAATTACAAAACGCATATTAACGACTGGTCTATTACGCTAAATCAAACATTTTTTTATACGCAAATTAACAAACCCACCAATTTATATTATCAATACGGATTTGTTGGCACTAGACCCCTATTTGCGTATTATATCAATGAAGACAAACCACTCATTACAAAGGGTTACGAAACCTATATTGCAGCCAAAAAAGATGCGTTAGAATTATACTTAGGCTATGTCTACACAGATGCTAAAAGAACCTACGATAATTACTATCCAACTTTACCACTTATAGCAAAACATAAAATTGCTACGGTAGTTGCTTACGAATTTTCTGAAAAATTAAGGGCCGGCATTGAAGCCGCTTATACGGGAAAGCAAACATTAGACAATGGGACGCAAACAAATGATTATGTATTTGCTGCAGCGATGATCCGGTATGGTGTTGGAAAAGTATCTTTTGTTTTCAATATGGAAAACATATTAGATTATAGACAAAATAAAAATAATCAAGTCGTATTTCCACCTTACACAAACCCTAGTTTTCCGGAAATATGGGCACCACTAGATGGCAGAGTTGCGAACCTTAGTATGCTCATAAAATTATAATAACCTATTGCAAAAAGTTGCTCATTATATCATTAAAAAGTATTTACCTATTGTAATATTGGTATTCATAAGCTTTATAACCAAAGCTCAAACCGATACTACTTTTTGGTTCGCTGCCCCAGACTTACAGCAAGCACATGGTGATAGACCTATTTTACTAAGACTTTCCACTTTAACGAGTGCTGCCACGGTTACTATATCCCAACCGGCCAATGCAAGCTTTACACCCATCACTTTAAATATTGGTGCTAACAGTTCTAACTCAATAGATCTCACAACTTACATTACACAACTAGAAAATGTTACACCAAACACGGTAACCAATAAAGGGCTATTAATTAGATCTACTACCCCAGTATCCTGCTATTACGATATCGCCAATGGATATAATGGAGATATTTATGCGTTAAAAGGCAAAAATGCACTTGGAACAAAATTTACACTTCCATTTCAGATGGGTTTTGTAGGCAGAGGACTTCCGTTATATACCACCGATTTTATAGTGCTTGCAACAGAAAACAACACACAAGTTACCATTACCCCAAAAACAAATTTAATGGGACATGCAGCTGGCGTACCTTTTACTATTACACTACAAAAAGGAGAAACCTACACTTGTTCTGCAGCTACCAATGTTGCAACAGAAAGACCTGGCGGAACAGTTGTTACATCTACTAAACCCATTTGTATTTCTACAAAAGATGACTCCCTTTTTTATACGGGGCAAGGATGCGCAGACACAGCCGGAGATCAACTCATTCCAGATGATATTGCAGGTAAAGATTTTGTAGTAATCAAGGGGTATTTTAATAGTCCCGATTTTTATTATGTTTTTGCCATCGAAAACAATACCATGGTAAAAGTAAATGGTTTAACTGTTGCCACCCTTCAAGCAGGCGATTATTATAAAGGTTCATTAAGCGATAATTCCTGTTTTGTAAACGCAGACAAACCCGTTCATATTTTTCATATTACTGGATTTGGTTGCGAACTAGGAGGCGCCATTATTCCATCGATTAAATGTACAGGATCTAAAAGCATAAGTGTTACAAGAGCTTCTAGCACGGGTAGTTTTTACTTAAATATCTTAGCTCCCAAAAACATTATCAATGATTTTACGCTTAATGGCACGAACACCAATATAGATGCTAGCTTATTTAGCCCGGTTAATGGTAGTAATGGAGATTGGATGTACGCAAGACTTAATTTAGCATCATCAGTTATCACTGGAGGTCAAAATGCCCTGATACAAAATAGCAAAGGCAAATTCCACGTAGGTGTTATCCAGGGCACATCCGGATCTACGGGCAGGTATGGCTATTTTTCTGATTTTAGCAGTAATGTAATTCAACTCATTGATGCGGCTAAAAACATTGAAATTTTTACAGACAACCAACCCATTTGCTACAATACAACAGCATCCATTACAGCATTAACACAAGATGCCAATACTTATACATGGACAGGTCCTAACAATTTTTCAAGTACTGGGGCTAACCTTGTTATTAATAATTTCACGAACCTGAATGACGGCATTTATACCATCACATCTGCTACTGCCGATTGCGGAGTTGCTTCAAAAAATATTGTACTAAACTCTGAGCGCATATTTTCAAATTTCACTTCTACGCAAACAGGTTGTATACAAGATTCGATTTATTTTAATACGCCTACAATTGCAGACGCTAGATGGCTCTGGAATTTTAGTGATGGCAAATTACTCGATACAACAAGTTCAAATATTAAGCCCATTAAATATAGTGCTGTAGGAAATTACACAGTTACACTAAAAGTAATTTCAAAAAACGGATGCGAATCAAATATTACTACAAAAAATATTGAAATCACCCCAAAACCAAACGCTTCATTTACTGTAACACCAAACACATGTGTTAACAAAAATATTGTTTTTACAGAAACTTCTTCTATTGCAAATGGCACGCTGCTAAAAAGCTACTGGAACTTAGATGATGCAAATGGCGTGATTAGTTCAAATAGTTTTACGCAACAAATAACAACCTATAACAGTTGGGGAAATAGAAACCCATGGCTTATTGCAGAAGCTAGCTCAGGTTGCAAAAGCGACACCTTTAAATTAGCAGCTCCTTTAGTTATACATTCCGTTCCAACAGTTGGATTTAGCTTACCTGAAGTTTGTTTAAATGATGCAAACGCTGTTTTTACAGATAGCACAACCTCGGCGGATGGATCTACTAACTTTTCGTATCAGTG
>JAGWVE010000097.1 GCA_018971025.1 Bacteroidota bacterium
CGCATTACTACTATCATAATTCCAGCGGTGCGGACCCGGCGCATAAAAAACAATATAATCTTGCCCACTTAATACACCATCTCCCCCATCATTTATAAGTAGTGCATTTTCTGTAAAAACACCTGGTCTTGGCGCACCCACCGCTTCCGGCAACATAGCACCACCACTTCCAAAAAGTCTGATTTTATCTGAAGCTACCGTTCCGCCAGCAGGCACCAGCCCCATACTAGTGAGCGCGGCCATATCAATTTTATAAACACCCCTAGCCGTAACCCCCACTTTGCCCCAGGCACCCGTTTTAAAAATACTACCCTGAGCAAATCCCGTTGTAGACATGCCCAACACCCCTAAAAGGCCCAAAATCAACCAAATATAGCGGCGGGTTTTTACCATATCACAAGTATAACAAACTTTGATGCCAAAGCTACTGATACATGGTCACAGCCTGCCTTTTCCCTTAAAAAAATCATAAAATAGGGCCTAAACTGCCCTTTTGCCCCCTAATCTTAAGCTTTTTGTAACAAGATGAAGGCCTTCAGCACCCTTAAGTTGACATAAATCTTATATATTCGCAGAGGTAAATTAGAATAATTTTTTATTGAATTTATAAGCATATGCAGTTCACAAAAACAATACGCAATTTAGTTTTGCTTGCCACCCTTACAGGTGCTGTTGTTTCATGTAATCCATTTAAGAAAAAGCCGCAAACTTCTTCGGCTACTGGCTGGAATTACAACGACAAATCGATGGGTAATTTTAACGTGCCAAAACCTAAAGACATCAAAGCTGCTCCTGGCCTAGTGTTTGTACAAGGTGGTACTTTTACCATGGGTGCAGCTCAAGAAGACGTAATGGGCGATTGGAATAATATCCAACGTAGAATTACGGTGAACTCATTTTTTATTGATAAAACAGAAGTTACCAACCTTCACTACCGCGAATATTTATATTGGATCACCAACGTATTTGGTGGCGCTGGTATGGACTCTGTAGTAAAAGAAGCATTACCTGATACCCTAGTATGGCGTTCTGAACTTGCTTTTAATGAACCAATGGTTGAATATTATTTCCGTCACCCTTCTTACAATAATTTCCCTGTAGTAGGTGTGAGCTGGAAACAAGCTACCGATTATTGTATCTGGCGTACCGACCGCGTAAATGAATTAACCCTCATGAAAAGCAGCTACCTAGATCCTAAAAATCAAATCAAAAAAGAATTAAACGGAGCGGGTCAAGATAACTTTAATACCAGAGCTTACTTACTTGGTGAATACCAAGCAACACCTGGTAGAGACGCTACTAAAAAAAGTAATCCTCTAAAAGATGCGCAAGGAAGACCGCGTACCAAAGTAAGTTTTGAAGATGGTATTTTATTTGGTGACTACCGCCTTCCTACCGAGGCTGAATGGGAATATGCTGCCTATGGTTACATTGCCGCAAACCCTCAACGTAAATCTAAGAGCAACAAACGTGGCGAAGAATTAATTTCTAACAAGCAAATTTATTCTTGGAAAAATAACGGTTACGACAACGTTCGTTACACACAAAAAGGTTCTTACCAAGGTTCTATGCTTGCTAACTTTAAGCGTGGCGCCGGTGATAACATGGGTGTGGCTGGTGGATTAAACGATAACGCTGCTATCCCTGCCGAAGTAAATACATACACACCAAACGGTTACGGCCTATACAATATGTCAGGTAACGTAAGTGAGTGGGTTGCCGACGTATACCGTCCAATGACCGCTGTTGATGGTGATGATTATAATATTTTTAGAGGTAACGAATTCAAGCAAATAGATTTTTCTAGAGGCGAAGGAAACCTAAGAGATGACAAAGGTCGTATCATTTACAAAACTGAATCTGACTCATCACTCGTAAACCGCAGAAACTATCAAAAGGGTTACGCAGTAAATCACCTAGATGGTGACTCTGCAAGTAATGCAGGTTACAACTATGGTCAAACAACTTTAATTTCTGATAAGTCTCGTGTGGTAAAAGGTGCAAGCTGGAACGACCGCGCATACTGGTTAAGCCCAGGAGCTAGAAGATTTTTAGAAGAAGATCAAAGTACCAATACCATTGGTTTTAGATGTGCCATGAACCATTACGGTTCTGCAGAAGGAACTTCTAAAAAAGCTAAAACAGGTATATTTATGCCTACCAAAAAGAACAAACGTTAAAAGGAAAGGAAAGGAAAATAAAAGAGAACCATCACTATTAATTTAGTGGTGGTTTTTTTATGCAAGTACCGTTTCCATTTGCATGCTGCGCGATCCTTTGATTAATAGCTGCGCATTTGTTGGATTTTGCTTTTCGAGCCAAGCTTTTGCTTCCGCTGCATTTTGCAAATAAATAAATTGAGGCATCTGGGTTTGCAGTGCTGCAAAATCTTTTCCTACCAGCACCACTTGCGCAAAATGACAGTTGGCAATAAGTTGTAGTAGCGCCAAATGCTCTGCTGCTGCGTGTTCGCCAAGTTCCATCATAGCACCTAATAAAACTATTTTATGATCGCCTGCTAATTTTTCAAAATTTTCGATAGCTACTTTCATGCTACTAGGGTTGGCATTATATGCATCTAATATAATGGTATTGGTGCCCTTAGTAATAAGTTGTGACCTACTATTGGATGGCGCATAATTTTCGATAGCTTCTACCATTTTATGCTCAGGCACACCAAAATATTTTCCAATGGTAAGTGCACATAAAATATTAGGTAAGTTATAAGATCCTACAAGTTGTGATGCAACCGTTGTATTGTTGTTGTCGATGTTTGCTTCTACCGTTAAAAATGGTTCACTACTTTGTATGCTTCCATTTACATAAGGAACAATGTTTTGAATGCCTACGCTCATTTCTAATAAATAATCGTACCCAGTATATACGAAGGCAGTGCCGTTATGGCCGCGCAAAAAACTATATAATTCGCCCTTGCCTTTTTTAACCCCTTCTTCGCCACCAAAACCTTCTAAGTGTGCTTT
>JAGWVE010000049.1 GCA_018971025.1 Bacteroidota bacterium
AGCCACTTCGGCATATCTTTTTTCGGACCCTACAATATTAAATTCCATCACATAAGGCAGAAGAAGTGCATTACTCAAACCATGTGATAAATGATATAAACTTCCTAAAGGATAACTCAATGCATGAACAGCCGCCGTATTTACTGGACCCAAACAAAAGCCACCAAGCAAACTACCCATGGCTACTTTTTCTCTTGCCACTACATCCGTACCATTTGTTACTGCTGTTTCGATATTAGCTGCAATAAGTCTAATGCCCTCTAAGGCAAACATGTCAATAAATGGTTGCGCAAATTTATTGGTATACGCTTCTAGGCAGTGCGTGAGTGCATCCATGCCTGTAGCTGCAGTAATAGCAGGTGGAAGCGAAAGCGTTAATAAAGGATCTACAAGTACAATATCTGGAACCAAGAATGGACTAATGATGCCCTTTTTTTGATGATCCTCATTGTCAACCAAAATAGCATTGGGACTCACTTCACTACCCGTACCAGCTGTGGTTGGTATGCAAATCAATTTCTTTTTTCTACCCTTTAATAATCCAATGCCCACATAGTCTCTAAGTGTTTGTGTATTGTCTAACTGAGCAGCTACAAGTTTTGCTATATCTAATACACTTCCGCCGCCAATACCAATAACCACATCCGGATTTAATGGAGCCGCATGTGCAAGTATATTTTCAAAATCTGAAAAATAAGGTTCTTGTGTAATGCTTGTGTTTACATGTACAGTAATGCCATTTTGTTGCAATGAAACGATATGTTTATCTATAACAGATAGGAGTGGATCAATCGTAACAATAAAAACAACCTTAGCTTCCAACGCTTTTATTTCTGCGGATAAGTTTTCTATGCATCCATTTGCGAAAACCAATTTTCCTGGAAAAAAAACATTGAGTTGTGGTAGCATGTAGTACAATTAAATAGGTGAATCTAAAGGAACTTTAGGTCTAATGATTTCTGCAATATCAACAGTACTGATACCAAGTGTTTGACACCACATCAAAAAGCTATCGTGCACCTTATCCAAAGTTTGTTTTTGTTCTGGTGTGAGCTCTAAAGCGTGCGCTCTACTAATGGTTCTAATAGGCAACCCTCTTTTTGATAAAAAATATTTTGCACTCATAGGATACGCTACATGTATGAGCGGATCTACTTCTATCAACTGTTGTTGTAACCAATCTACTTTTTCTTTCATCGCAGGATTGGCTGCATTGTTTACCATCCATACCAGTATTTCTGGATAAAAATTACCAGAAATAGAACTCATGCCCTTTGCGCCATTTCTTACAGAAAAAGAAGCGTTGGGTGTATGGGCATCATAAAATTCAAAAGTTGGAATATTAAGTTCATGAACAATATCCAATTTTGCTTTTACTTGGTCTTGAATAATGGAAGTGTCTTTGTGGTATACGAACCTTCCTGTTTGTAATAGGGTTTTAAAAACAGGTGCCGATAAAATTCTTTTATATGGCGCAGGGCACTCATACATGCCTAGTGGTATATTTCCTGTGAGCGATAAAAACTTATTAAAATTATATAAAAGCGTTTCGTCGCTGTCTTCAATATTAGCAAAGTGTCCGGTAATTAATATCACGGCATCAATACCGGTAGCATATATTTTTTTGGTGAATTCCGCTTTGTCTTCGATGGTTAATCCAAATGAACCCGTTGCTACAATGGGTACTCGACCTTTTACATGTTTTACAATAAAGCTTGTTAATTCTAAACGCTCGTCTTCACTAATGCTATACATTTCGCTGCTCAAGCAGTTTGCGAAAAATCCTTTTACCCCTGCGGCTAAATAAAAATCTACAAGTTTTGCTACAGCGTCAAAGTCTAACTTAGCTTTTAAGTTAAACGGTGTAATCATGACTGGAACAAACTTTTTATCAAAAGACATAACCAACTATTTTAATTTCGGAAGTTCCGTTTTTTAGCTAAAACCAATAATGTTGTAAAACACTTTTGTAATGTACTATTTTACTATACCTAAGTAAATTACGACTCACTCAACCTAACATCCCCACAAAAATTTACCACAATACCTAGTTCCGCTAAAGCCGCTGCTTTAATTCGACAAGCTTTATGGGCTGTAGCTTCATCAGTGGTATAAACAACGTGAATATGATTGGCCTTATGCTTTGCCATCATTTGATCACGAGAAACACCTTTAACTACACCATGCATGATGGGCCATTCTGGTGTAGTTCCATTCCATCTTCTAGCTGTTTCCTCAGCTGGTAAATCAACCACTTCGCCAACACCTATATCTGCGTGCAAGACACTCCCTTCTAAATAAATTCGGCTCCACACAATTGGACCTGGTTTACTTACACCTTTTAATGTTCCGCCACCTTTTGGAAAAAACATAGCAGGTTGTCTATCACTCGATGCGCTTTTATAACCATCCACAAAATGCGCAGGCGGTGCTGCACCTGAAATTAAAAATACCCAAACAAAATCATCGACACCTGAACCTGTATATTGTTGTCCCCATCTTAAATCATGCAATGTATTTTCTGGTGGTTGCCCTAGTTGACTCCATAATTCATAAGTAATTAATGCATCAAGTCCTGCACATTCATCTACTTCATTAAAATGCGGCAAAGCCTTGCCAGCAAAGAGTTCTCGACCATCAGTCGCATACGCAGGAGGGCGGATCGTATTGTTTAAAAGTCCTTCCACTAAATCACTTGCAGCACAAATATCTTTCAACCCTTGCTGGTACTGAATACCAATCGTTGCACAACCATATGCGTCTGCCATACGCAGTGCAGCAATATACATTTTACACTGCTCAAGGGTTTGTTCTTTGGTTAATTCTGTTGCATAATCCGTTCCCCAATTAAATTTCATACCCGCAACAAGTAACCAATCTAACACTGCATTGGCTTCGGTGTCTGTTACTTCAAGCATGGCAGCATAAAGTGCAGATTGACTTAATCTTTCTTTAAACAATCCAGTTGCATGCAAAGTATCGTCGGGAATAATAGCGTTGTACATACCCATGCAGCCTTCATCAAAAACACCCATGATGGCTTTATGGTTTCTAAATTTTTTAGCGTAGTCTCTACCCATTTTTTCGTCAGATGCGGGTATTTTAACCAGGTCAAATGGTTTCGTATGGGACTGATCATGTTTAATATGGCCGGTTTCTAGCCACTCTGCAATGCCATTTATAAAAAATGGATCATCAAAATTTTCGCTCCAAATGCTGCTATACTTGACTTCTGCCTTTGTTAAAGAACCATTTAAGTTTAAAAGTCCCACAAGACCGGGCCATTGACCACTCCAATTGGCCACCGTTAATATTGGACCTTGATGCGTTGTTAGTCCAGCTAGCACATGGTGGCTATATTGCCAAAGGCTTTCTGCAACAATAATTTTTGCTTGCGGATCAATGTTTCTAAAAATTTCCATGCCCATTTTTTGAGAATCAATGAGGCCATGTTTTTTTACTGCATCATATCCATGTGCACGTTTAATGGTATAACCAAATGCAGCAAATGCTTCACTTAATTTTTCTTCCATTGCTACTTGTGCCGCCCAACATGTTTGATTGGCAGAAAGTCTTAAATCACCTGATGCTACGAGTACAATTTCTTTTGACATAGAATTTTATTTATGCTTTATGATTTCTATTCTTCATTTATGGTGGTGCCAAAATTTCTTATAGGAGCCGGCCATACACCATTCACTATTTTTTTTGTTTGTAATTTTTTAGGATCCAGTATGACATGCTTGATGCGTTCACGTCTCCAAGTGTATACAATATGTACAAGGCCATCTTTAGTTTGAATAACACTTGGATATGAATATTGGCTTACAGGAGAATCTTCTAAAATGACAGCGGCATTCCAGTTGATGCCATCCTCCGAAATAGCAACGTTGAGTGGGGTTCTAGGCCCTTTTCCATTTACCCAAGACGCATTGGGCATGGCATGATTGTAGACCAATAATTGTCTACCATCTTGCAGTGTAACAGCATCTGTTCCCGAGTTGTTATTGGGTAAATTACTAGCTGTCATTGGAGACCAAGTAATACCATTGTCTGAACTCCAAGACTGATTAAGTGTTGTATTTTTACTTCTACTTAAAATTTGTAACCGTCCATCTTTGTATTTTAAAATACTAGGTTGAATGGCAGAAATTATTTTTCCGTCATTGATATCTTCCGACTTGGTCCAGGTTTTTCCCCAATCTTTTGTGTATTCAAAATGTACCTTCCAGCCTGTTTTTTCGGTGCTACTTCCACAAATCAAAACGTTATTGATAAGCTCCGGTTTATTTTTAATAGGGCCTAAAAAACCATCCGGTAAAGATTCACGCTTGCTCCATGTTGTGCCGTGGTCGCTGCTTCTTATCATGTAGCCTTTCCAGCCAGCAACATTTGGTCCAATTTTATAAAACAGTAATAAATCGCCACCTGGCACTTGATACAGTACTGGATTATAACAAGGGTATCTTGTAGAATCATCAATGATACCTTCCGCTATTTTTATAGGTGCAGACCATACACCATTGTTATAATGAGATGTCCAAATACAAACATCTTTATATCCTTCCTTTGTCCCACCAAACCAAGCAGCTACAAGGCCTTTAGGCGTTTCGGCAATGGTTGAAGCATGACTTTCAGGAAAAGAACTTCTTTCAAAAATAAATGCGTCTTTTACAATCCCTGCTTTGTAGTGCAAATTGGAAACAAAATGATAATCGCCAGAACCTATTTCAAAAACAGCAGCACCATTTTCCATTTTAATAAATTTTACCCCAGTAGCAGTTTCGGCTACAATACCAGATTCAAATACCGCTTCTTTTGCAGATGCAGGAATCGCAATTGTTGCTTTTGTATTTGCAGGAATCGCAATACGCCATTCAATATTACCTACCCATTTTTTCCATTCGCTTATAATTTTTCCTTGAACAGAAGCGTATGACGCATGTACATATTGTAGTTCGTCTACAAAATCAGGTTTCATAATAATTTTTTGGAAACCAACTTCGTTGGGATCTGTTTGAATACCCGCTAGATTTTCTGTTAACCATATTAATAAATCGCCGAGTAGCATAACGTGGTTTTGAGAATTCATTTGTGGATTAGCCGTATTGCCATTCCACAATTCCCAAATAGTAGTAGCACCCTGCTTTGCCATATAACCCCAACTTGGGTAGGTATCGTTAGAGGCTAAGGTATAGGCAATATCGGAGCGTTTAAATTGTGATAGTGTTCTGAGCAACCACTGCGTGCCAATAACACCGGTGCTTATATGCATGTGGTTGTCGATTTTTATTTTGTTGTACACCTGATTAAAAACAGCATCTTTTAAATGATCGGGCGTTAAACCAAAATAAATAGGCAACAAATTTGAAGTAATACTATTGTTAGCGTAATATTTTTTTGAAGCATTATAAAATTTATTGTTAAAAGCTGTTTTAATATTTGCTGCTAGGTTTTTAAAACTGTCTACGTCTTCGGGTGATCCAGATACTGCTGCAAAATTTTGCATCAAATCCAACAGATGAAAATAATATGCAGTTGCAATTAATTCGCCACTGGTATTTAACGTGCTGTCTTTTGCATGTATCAGTTCGAGACTTTCTGGAGGAACGCACCAGTCGCCATATTTATCTTTGCCAATTAAATTATCTTTCATGTACTTCGCTTTCATGTAGTACATCCATTTTTTCATAGAAGGATAATGTTTGCGAATAGCTTGTGTATTTCCATATTGTTTATAGAGCATATCGGCAACTAGTATATAAACACCAGGCCATGTGATATTATCAGAATAGTAATTCCAAAACGCAGGTGCCACATCAGGTATAGCGCCCTCTGGTGTTTGAGACTCTTCAATGTCTTGCAACCATTTTTCATATAAATTTTGATTGGCAAATAAAAAGCTTTCGCCATGTGCACCTGTAGCACGGTCGCCTAACCAAGGTTGTCTTTCATTGCGCTGTGGACAGTCTACAGGCATTCCTTTATAGTTGGAAGCAATGCCCCACCATGCATTTTTATATACCTGATTGATCACTTCATTGGAGGTCGTAAATGTAGAAGTGTTTTTTAAATTATCATACACAACTTGAATTTCAAAATCTTGTAGGGTTGGTGTGTATGTTAATCCTGAAATTTCTACGTACCTAAATCCATGGTATACAAATTGAGGGTGCCATGTTTCGACACCTTCACCAGACAATGTATAAACGTCTGTTACTTTAGCGTCTCGCAAATTGGCTAGATATAGTTTACTATCTGGTTGAAGGCTTTCAGCAAATTTCATTTTAATTTGCTGTCCTCTTTTTCCATGCACTTTAATTTGTAACCAACCAGCAAGGTTTTGACCTGCATCTAAAATATAGGTATCGCCTAGCTTTTTAATAGAAATAGGCTTAAAAGTTTGCATCACTTTCATGGGCTCACTTGGTTGCGCAAGAAGGCTGCCTGTTGGTGCCGCCACTAGTTCCGGTGTTATCCATTTTGAATCATTAAATCCAATATTTGTCCACCCTTTTAAAACCTTTGTAGCATCGTATTCTTCTCCGTCATACTCATTGTTGCTTCTAATAGGACCATCTACACAAAGTTTCCATGACGCGTCACTTACAACCCATTCTTTTTGACCATTGCTGTATTCGATGCATAGTTGCAACTTCATTTTTGGATACCCAAACGTGTTAATTTTTTTAGGCTTATACTCTTGGCGCATGGTAAAAAAGCGTCCATTGCCTAATATGGCTGCAATCGCATTACCGCCGCTTTTAATTTGCTGCGTAACATCAAATGCATTGTATAAAACAGATTTACGGTAATCGGTGGGAGCTGGTGCTAATACCTGATCACCTACTTTTTTTCCATTGATGAATAGTTCATACATACCTAAGCCTGCTATATATACCGTTGCATTTTTTACAGTCTTGTTGACTATAAATTCTTTTCTACAATAACGGGCCGACAATCTAGAAAACTGAGAAATGCTATCAAATGTTGAAGCCTTATCATATCCAATCCAAGTGGCTTTCCAATCTGATGCTTCTAACAAGCCTACTCTAAAAAAAGCAGCTGCACTATAATCAGATGTTCCTTTATTGGTTATTACTTTAACCTTCCAATAACAAGGCGCTCCACTCGAAAGTGCTTTACCAGCATAGGTTACATACAAATTACGATTTGAATATACCATGCCAGAATTCCATAAATCACCGATATTATTGGCTAAATTTTGGGGTGTACTAGCGGCAATAATTTGATACCCCGTTTGAATAACAGCTCTTTGTGTGCTTTGCAGTTGCCAGCTAAACGTTGGCGTAGCCGTATTGGTAGCAACAGGGTTTACAAGTGATGCCGTAAGCGGTTGTACCACTTTTATTTGAGCAAATAAAATTTGGCCTATTAAAGTACAACCTATTAAAAATTTAATTTTCATACACTACTTAGTTAAAGTCGAAATATAAAACCATCTTTAAAGCTCTAGATGGATCTTTTTCGTAATCGTAAAAAATATTTTTTTGACCCATGGGGCCTGTTGTTTCGTTGCGTTGTGTTTTAGAACCAATACTACTGATGCCTTGCATAAATGAAATATCACCACTAGGGAACAAAGGTTCGTAATTATGCCACTGGTCTGTTTTAAATGCTGGCGTAAAAAGACGCAAATACACAGATTCTGTTTCAGTGAACACACGAAAGCTATTGTCTTTGGTATAAAATTGACCTGCATAAAAATTTGAATGATACCCTTTAAACTCAGGATATAACCAAGGAGCTTCACCGGTTTCAGTTGTATTGTATTTTTTTGTCCAAACCCCAAATGCATTGCCTTTGATTCTATTTTTCCAAACCCGGTAAGGGCCATCACCCATATAAGTAACAGAATCGATGGCAGTTTCAGGAAATGAAAAATTTAGGCCTACATAGTTTGTAAAATAACTAGCCGGAAAATATTGAACCGTTAATTGAATGATGCCACTAGAAAATATATTCCACCTAAGCTTGTTGTAGCCCGTCTTTTTATCAAAAACAGATTCAATAATAAAACTACTATCTGTAGTATAAGAAATGATGTCTTTAAAATTTGTTGCAGCTTCATCCAATACAGGACCATTTGTAAATGGAATAATACCCTTACCATTGCTAACAGATATTAATAAGCCCGTTTTTTTATTAAAACTTGCAGCTATGCCATTTGCTTTTACCTGAATGCTTGTGTCTGTTTCAGCTGTTTGGATACTTGTTTTTACCTGTGGTTTTTTTAGCAAATGAACCGCATTTGTTTGAGGAGATTGTATGGGAAAACTCCAAGTAAATATTTCTTTTCCAAAAGCATCCGTTGCAGTAAGGTATAATACGTCAAAACTTTTCCAATGATTGGGAAGCGCTATTTGCAAACTCCCTTTGGCGCCAGGTACAATATTCGGAGAAGTTATTGTTCCCGTGGTGGCCACCTTTTCAGGTGTTCCCAACCGCACTAGCTTCCATGTAAATGAACAGTTACGTGTATTGGTATAGTGGTATCTGTTTTCTATGTGGATAGTGCCGTTAAAAGCTGGTGTAATAATTTTAGGCAGCACATATATGGGACTCCATACTTCTTTAATGGTATAAAAACTGCCTTCCTTTTCGTGATGCGGCCCCAGTATACCATCGGCGGCCCTGTGTTTATCGGTGTCTAAACTATCATGCAAATCTTTGCGCATAATGGCATTGTCTGCAAAGTCCCATAAAAAACCACCGGCACTTAATGGGTTATGCCACATTTTTTCCCAGTAATCTTCAAGACCTGCTCCATGACCACCATCAAACTGACCATGTAAAAATTCGGTAGGCATGACAATCTCTTTTCCATTTTCATAGTTACCAATACCATAATTGTACTCTCTATAATGTTGGGGTTCGATACCATTAAAAAATTGCCATGGATGAATGACTACTCTTTTTTGCCAATCAAAAGCATCAAAATATGAATCGAGTTCTAGGTTATGTCCTCCCTCATTTCCATTGGCCCAAAGAATTACAGAAGGATGATTGCCATCATGGTCTATCATTTCTTTGAGTAATTTTTTTCCTGTATTGGTATTGTAATTACCATGCCAACCAGCTAATTCATCCAAAACAAAAAGTCCCAAAGAATCACATACTTGTAAAAAATGTTCGTCGGGTGGATAGTGACTCATACGCACTGCGTTCATATTCATGGCCTTCATCAAAAGCACGTCTTCTACACTGTTTTGGTAACTTAATGTTCTTGCTGTTTCTGGACGAAAAGAATGTCTATTAACACCTTTCATTTTTACTTGAACACCATTAACATAAATGCCATCACGCGGTTTTACTTCAACGGTTCGGTAGCCAAATTTTTTATAGACCGTGTGCGTGATTTTTTGATGGGAATAATACATGAACTTAGCCGTGTACAAATAAGGTGTTTCGGGTGTCCAAGGTTTTACAGATGGCAGCTTTCCTTGAATGTGCGCAATAAGATTTGTTTGAGCAGTGCCTTTGTAGCTAGCCACTACTTTATTTTGCGCATCTAAAATTTCAACAATAAGTTGTTGATCGCTACCGAAATTGGTAGTGGTTACAAGTGCATCAAAATAACCGTTATACTGGGCATTAATTTTTACTTGAGCAATATGCTCTTGTGGAAATGCTTCTAAAAATACAGGTCTAAATATGCCACCAAAAATCCAAAAATCACCTTTACGTTCTGCCTCGTTTACAGAATTATTCTCTGAATGTTTGTCTACCCTTACCTCTAATTCATTGTCTGTTTCAAAGTTGAGAAAACTTGTGATGTTATAACTAAAACTATAAAATGCACCTTGGTGTGGTGGGCCAACTTGCTTGCCATTTATTTTTACAGCAGCGTCTGTCATCACGCCCTCAAATACAATGTTTACCTGTTTGTTTTTCCAACTTGGATCTACTTTAAACCGGTGCTGATAAAAGCCAGTTTCTTTTCCTCGAATACTATCTTTTGCATATCCATAATCATACTTACCAAAACCTTGCTGCTCCCAACAACTAGGCACTAAAATGGTGGTCCACTTACTACTGTTCATGCCACTGGTACAAAAAAACTTCCAAGCCACAGCGTCATCGGGGCCCTTCCCTGATAAGTATTTGATTTGGGTATTTTGCGCGAAGAGGCCTAGCAAAAAAAAGTAAGATACTATTGTAAGAGATATTTTTTTAAACATGCTATTGTATTAAAAAGAAGCTAATAGTTTTTCTAGCTTTTCTGATTGTGCTATTTTTTTTCCATTCACCCAAACACTGAGTCCCTTTCCTTTATTGTATTTTTTACCATCTACATCCCAAACAATGGTAACAAATACATTGTGGTACTTCACATTATCTAAACAAAACCAGTTCCATTTGCCTTGTGGTACAAGGGGCTGTACTTCAATGGTATTATCGGTTCTAGGCCTTAACCCTACTAGTCCAGTAATGATTAAATCATTAAAAGTGGAATGATTGTAATACCTACTTCTTTCTTCGTCACCCTTTAACCAATAGCCCGTTTTTTCATCTAGGTATTCGCCAATATAAGGTCGACCTCTATAATATTGAGATTCTACAAAAGTGTTAAACAAATTGAAATAATTGGTTTTTGAAACCACCGATTGTTGGTAGTTATCTAACAAATTAGCCATCGCCGTTAATGTTTGTGCAGTAGCAAAAGGCCATACAGCACCATCCCACTCACATTTGCAACAGCCATGCGTTCTAAATTGTGGATGACTTCTATCTGCTGTTGTTATTCCAAATGGCGCTAAAAATGTATTTGGATTGATCACATGTTGCCAAGCAATGCTGTAACTAGAATCCGGCATGTTAAAATACCAAGGAATAAAACCAATCGCTTCTTTAACCCTTGCTAACGTATCTGTTTTTTCTTTGGCCACTTCAAAAAATTGATCGGTTGTATTCCACAATTTATTTTGTGTAAGTGTTTTAATCGTATCGGCCTTAGCAGTAAATACTACCGATTTTTCTGGGTTATTGGCAAGTATATTGATGCCGGCTAAAGCTTTTGCATTGCCATACATGTATGCATTAATACTGGGTCTTGCATTTTTTTCTTTTCGACCACCACTAATGGTTTCTTCCATGGCATCTCTCACATCATACTGCCAGTATAGTCCATTCGCAGTTCTTTTTTCTTGTTCCCATGCTTTATAATCTGCTTCTAAATCAGGCAATAAATCAACAATGAAACTTTTGTTGTTGTTTACTTTATAGCTATTGTATAGCGCGTCAATATTCCAACTACTGTAAAAACGAAGTTTTTTTAATGGCTTTCCTTCGTTACCACGATACCATATTTTGATATTGTTTTCCAGATATTGCGGGTTGTGCAACCAGCGAGCTTCATAAATATGATGTCCTAAAGCGCTTGCAATTAAATTGTATTTATCGGCATAGGAGCGGGGCACCAAAAATTCTGTAATTGCAAATCCTTGTTCTGTTTTTTTGATATGCTTTCGAAGTGTCCACCACCTGTAATAAAATAGTTCTTCAAAATTTGCTTGCGGACATTCAAAGAATGGAATATTTTTTTCTAACCAAAACCAGGCACTATCATTGGGTATATACTGAGCAATATTTTCATCCTCCATGCCATTAAAATAATCGATGTAATGCTTGAAGGCACTGGTTTTTAGCACGAGTGGCTTGTGCTGTGCATGTAGCTGCCCCGCCAAGCTTAGTATCAACACAAAAAAAATAATGCTTTTATTTTTCATATTTATGGATGATTTCTTTCCAACCTTCATAGCCCTTTTTTGCTGCACTATTATTTGCAGCAGGAACATATATTTTTGAAAGGTTGTTTAATTTTTTTATGGCTTCTATATTTTCAAATACACCCGCTTTTAGTCCTGCTAAATAAGCAGCACCGAGTGCAGAAATATCTGGCATACCAATGGTATGTACTTCTTTTTGTAACACATCTGATAGCCACTGCACCACAAAAGCATTGCCAGTGATACCACCATCAACCTTTAATGAAACCAGGTCGGTATTGGCATCTTTTTCCATCGCAACAATCACATCCGCAATTTGATAAGCGATACTTTCTAAAGCAGCTCTCACCATATGATGCTTTGTGGCACTAAAACTAAGTCCTTCGATAGAGGCGCGTCTATTCATTTGCCAGTGTGGTGAGCCCAGACCACTAAACGCTGGCACTATATACACACCATTGTTATCATTTACCGAAAGCGCCATCGCCTCCGTTTCTTTGCTGTCTGTAAATAAACCTACATCATTTTTTAACCATTCAATGGTGGCGCCACAAGAAACAATAACGCCTTCTAAAGCGTAACTGGTTTGGGTTTCCGTACTCCAACAAATTGTTGATACCATGCCGTTTTTTGAAGCCACCGGCGTATCGCCCACATGCATTAATAAGCTGCAACCCGTTCCCAGCGTTGCTTTTGCGGTACCTTTTTCAAAACAACCTTCCCCAAATGCTGCCGCATGCGAATCACCTATCATGGCTGTTATCGCAACACGATGATCCAACAAATCAAATAATTGCGTAGTACCAAACATAGAAGCAGAAGCTTGTATAGCAGGTAATTGTATACCCGTTAAACCAAAATCTGCTATCAAAGCAGCATCCCAAATTTTTTGTTCAAGATTGAATAAAAGTGTTCTTGACGCATTGGAAATATCTGTTGCATACGAAGCGCCATTTGTGAGTTGATAAAGTAACCAAGTATCCACCGTTCCAAAAAAAGCATCTCCATTATTTATTGCTGACGCAATAGAAGGAATATTTTGTTGTAGCCAAATTAATTTGGTAGCAGAAAAATAAGGATCAATAAGTAAACCTGTCTTCGTTGTAACTGTTTCAGAAAATCCTTTTTGAATCAAGTCATTACAAATATCCACTGACCGCTTACACTGCCATACAACTGCGTTGTAGAGCGGCTTTCCGGCTGCATCCCAAACGATAAATGTTTCTCTTTGATTGGAAATACCAATAGCCGTAATATCATTTTTTGAATATCCTTTTGCTTCAAATGCTTGTAAACATTGCGCTACAGAAGCCCTTACATTTTTTAATATTTCATGGGGATCTTGTTCAACAAAACCATTGGGTAAATAATGGGTGAGCAGGGGTTCTGTACCTTTGGCTACAGCAGTACCTGACGCATCAAAAATGAGCGTCTTTGTTGAACTGGTTCCTTGATCTATTGATAAAATATAAGAAGACATATAATTAGGTAAATACGTTAGGGTGTTAATCTCTTTTTTCAAATGCTTTATCAATGGCAACTGCAATTAAAATCACAGACCCTTTTACTACTTGCTGCCAAAATGGAGATACATTTAATAATACCAATCCATTGTTTAATACACCAATAATGATAGCGCCCATCACCGTTCCCCAAATAGTTCCTTTTCCGCCACTGAGTGATGTCCCGCCAATCACAACAGCAGCAATTGCATCTAATTCGTAACTAAGTCCAGCATTGGGTTGTGCCGAATCTAACCTAGAAGCCACTATGATGCCACCAAGCGCAGCGAGTGCACCCGCTATGGCGTATACTTTAATTTTTACTTGGTTGATAGGGATGCCCGATAATTTAGCAGCTTGTTCATTTCCACCAATCGCATAGATATACCTACCTAGCTTAGTTTTTTTAGTGATAAAAATGGCAGCAACAACAACCGCTGTGGCTATATATACTGGGACCGGTATACCAAGTATCCAACCAGTTCCTAAAAATGCAAAGGAACTGCCTAAATTACTAATAGGATGTCCCTGTGTATATAACATTGTAAGTCCTCTAGCAATGGTAAGCATGGCAAGTGTTGCCACAAAAGGAGGAATATGAAATCTAGTAATCACCCAGCCATTAAAATAACCAAGTAATAAACCAATTACAACCGCTGCAACAAGCGCACCAAGCACTGTAAAGCCAATAAATAAATTCAGGGAAGGAATTTGAACACCTTCTTTAAATAAACCTACAGCAACTGCACTACAAAGAGCTAACACAGATCCTACCGATAAATCAATACCAGCTGTTAATACAATTAATGTCATACCTACCGAAATACAAATGTTTACAGCTACTTGACGTAAAACATTTAAACCATTTTCGGGCGTAAAAAATTTATCTGATAAAATAGCAAGCAGCGTACACAGTAAAAACAGTGCTATAAAAGACTGCAGCCTATTTATTTTTTGTAATGAAGTTTGAAAATTGGATGTCATTTCAACAATGTTTTATAATGCTTTCTTTAATAATAAGGATTCGTTAGCCTCGCTAATAGGCATGTTTGCAGTGAGTTTTCCATTTGACATAACAAGTACCCTGTCCGATACCGCCATAATTTCTGGAATTTCTGAAGACACCAATACAACGCTCAAACCCTTAACTGCTAAGGATTTGATGAGTGCATAAATTTCTGCTTTGGCGTTTACGTCTATACCTCTA
>JAGWVE010000007.1 GCA_018971025.1 Bacteroidota bacterium
ACACAAAATGTTGCACAAAGTAGTATTAGTCAAACACTCACCAATAGTACAAATGCACCTATCACTGTTAAGTATGTAGTAACGCCAGTTTCTTCTGTTACTGGAAATTGTACCATTGCTCCTTTTTTAATCAATGCAACTGTAAATCCATCTCCAATTATTGCAGATGCAACGGCATCGGTTTGTAGTGGCAATGCATATACTTTTGTATCTACCAATAATGCAGATATTGTTCCAGCTAACACTACATACACCTGGACCATACTTACGGATAATAATGATTTAACAGGACAAACGAGTGCATCTACAAGTCAAGCAAACTTTACGCAAACACTAGTGAATACCACCAATGTTGCTAAAAATATTGAATATACAGTAACACCTACTTATGCAAATTGCACTGGCGCATCATTTAAATTAACGCTTACTGTTAATCCAAAGCCAATTGTTCCAGATCAGTCAGCTACCATTTGTAGTGGTGAATCATTCACTATTTCTCCTACTAACGACCCTCCTAATATATTGATTCCTGCAGGAACAAAATATACATGGCGCAATGATTTACGTGGCTTTTTAAACTATGCTGCATACCCATACATGTTTTATGTACCACCAAATGATAAGGCTGGGCTAGATGGTTTTTTTGGAGGTTCACCAACCTATTCAGGTATTAAATCTATCGACCCGTCAGGTATAAATTTATTAAACTGGAATGATGCCAATCAATTAAATGGATTAATAGGATCAAGCTTAGGCGATTTCTTTGCCTATAAATTAACGGGTTATTTTATTCCTTCTGAAACAGGTACCTATACTTTTAGTGTAGAAGGTGATGATGCAGTAGATGTATTAATAGATGGAAATGCAGTTGCTGCTCATTATGGAGGACATGGAGCAGATCCTGTAGGAACGCATACTGGAACGATTTCTATGATTGCCGGACAGTCTTATGCAATACAAGTTCGTCATCAAGAAACGTGGGGCGGAGAAGCACTTAAAATGTATTGGAAGCGTCCTTCTCAAAATGCTTGGCAACAAGATGAAACTGAATTGTATGCATCACTCCCAGTTAGTAATACAAGTATTACTGGAATGAGTGCACAAGCCACACCTCAGTCTAGTATTAGTCAAACTTTAGTAAATACAACAAATGTTCCTGTTCAAGTTACTTATGTTGTTAAGCCAGTTGGTGTAAATACAGGTAATTGTACAGGTTCAACATTTAATGTAAATGTTACTGTTAATCCTAAGCCATCCATTGCCAATAAAACTGCAACAATTTGTAGTGGTGGTTCTATTGCCATTAATCCTGTTAATGCAATCGATATTGTTCCAGCAAATACAACATATACTTGGACCATATCGTCAGATAATAATAATATAACTGGACAAACAACTTCCTCTACTGCACAATCAAACTTTGCACAAACACTAGTTAATACAACAAATGCACCGCAAACGATTGTATATACAGTAACGCCAACATCAGGTGCTGCTGGAAATTGCGTTGGAGCAACATTTACAATAACTATTACCGTTAATCCAATTCCCGTAATACCAAATGCAATTGCAAATATTTGTAGTGGAAATGCATTTACGATTACGCCTTCAGGAACCAGTGGAAGTACCATCGTACCTTCTGGAACTACTTATACTTGGACAGTTGCGGCAAACAGTAATGTTACCGGGCAGTCCAATCAGTTTATAGATCAAAATAGTATTAGTCAAACACTTACGAATACAACCAACGCTTCCGAAACAGTGATTTATACGGTTACGCCTCTTGCTAATGGTTGTGCAGGTAATAATTTTACGGTATCTGTGGTGGTTGCGCCTAAGCCAATCATTGCAAATATGACTGCAACTATTTGTAGCGATGATTTATTGCAAATAACACCATCCAATGGAACTAATATTGTACCTTCTAATACCGAGTACACTTGGACAATTTTAACAAATAATAATTCACTTTCAGGACAGTCTGCTCAAAATGTTGCACAGACTTCTATTAGTCAACATTTAATTAATGCCACTTCTTCAATTCAAACAATAACATATACTGTTACGCCAACAGCTGGTTCATGTACGGGTGCAACATTTGTATTAACGGTTACTGTTTATCCAACACCAGCAATTGCTAATAAAGTAACTACTGTATGTAGTGATTATGCATTTGTTGTTGCACCAAGTGGCGGATCTGATATCATTCCTGCTTCAACAAAATATACTTGGACTATTTTAAATAATAATAACAATTTAACTGGTCAGTCTTCAGTATCGGTATTACAAAATACAATTAGTCAAACATTACATAACACAACAGATATTGATCAAACAATTGTGTACACCGTTACACCAGTTTCTGGAGCAGCAGGTGCATGTATAGGTCTTCCATTTACAACCACAGTAACCGTATCTCCAACACCTGTTATTCCTGCTTTGACAGACGTGATTTGTAGCGGTGGCACATTTACAGTAAACCCAACAAATGCAGGGACTACGATTGTTCCAGCAGGCACTACTTATACCTGGACAATTAGAACCAATAACAATGCATTGACAGGACAGTCTGTAGTGTCATCGGCTCAAAATAATATTTCTCAAACCTTAGTTAATAGTAGCAATACGGATCAAAATATTGAATATACAGTTACACCAAAAACAGGAAGTTGTATTGGCGCACCATTTGTATTAACAATTACAGTGCACCCAACACCGGTCATCCCCAATCAAAATACAACAGTATGTAGTGGCGGCTTCTTTACAGTAAGTCCACAAAATAATGGTGTTGTAATTGTGCCATCGGCAACAACCTATACATGGACTGTAGTTCAAAATGTAAATGTAACGGGCGCTGCAGATAATGCAACACCAGCAAATAATATTAGCCAACAACTTTATAATACATCAGCCACTGATCAAACAGTCGTTTATACTGTTACACCAACAGCTGGAAATTGCGTAGGCGCTAGTTTTGAAATCAGTGTAATTGTTCATGCAAAAATCAGACCTGTTGATCAACTCGTTACGGTATGTAGTGGAGAAATGTTTAATTCAAATGCAGTAGGATCTGTGCCAGTAGGTACTCAATATAGTTGGTTGTTACCAACGGTTACTGGTGGCTTAACTGGTGGAGCAACTGGAACTGCTCAAAATAATGTTACAGGTACACTCATTAATCCAACCAACACAACACAATCGGCAACCTATACAGTAACGCCAGTATTAGTTGCGCCATTTAATTTGTGTGAAATATATGACTATACAACTACTGTTACAGTTCAACCTAAAGCAACAATCGCTAATATTTCAACCGAAATTTGTAGTTCAGAAACTTATACTGTTACACCAACTAATGGCGGATTAGATATTGTTCCAGTTGGAACAACCTATACATGGACTATTCAAACCAACAATAATAATATTGTTGGTCAAAATAGTCAGTTCGCGCCGCAAAATTCATTTACGCAACAATTAAACAATCTAACAAACACTGATCAAACCATTGTTTATATTGTTACACCAAGATCTGGCATGTGCGCTGGTCCTAATTTTACAGTTACGATTACGGTGCATCCTAAGCCAAATATTTTGCCTCAATTTTCAACTATTTGTAGTGGCACTGCATTTGTGATTAGTCCTATTAATAATGGAAACAATATTGTCCCTGCAGGAACCACCTATACTTGGAATATATTAACTGATAACAATAATTTGACGGGACAATCTGCAGTAGCTATTTCAAGTAATACTATTAGTCAGGTGCTTACCAATACCACCAACCAATTACAAGCTATAACGTATCAAGTACTACCAACGTCTGGTGCAGCTGGTGGTTGTGTGGGGAACAACTTTTTTGTAAATGTTAGCGTGACACCAAAGCCATTTGTTGTAGATCAGCAAACAGAAATTTGTAGTGGTGCTACCTTCTCTATTGTTCCATCAAATGGTAATGGAAATATTGTACCTGGCGGTACACTTTATAATTGGACAATTTTTACAGATAATATAAATATTACAGGACAGGCCAATGAAACCAATGAACATCCTGTCATTTATCAAACACTTCAAAACACTTCAAACGTTGATCAAACAATCGTGTATGAAGTAAGGCCACGCACAGGTGCCTGTATTGGTAGTACATTTAAAGTAACAGTTGTAGTACATCCTACACCAACTATTCCAAATCAAGTATTAACTATTTGTAGTGAAGCTGGATTTATTTTAACACCGAGCTCTATTGTTGGGGCTGTTGTGCCTTCTAACTCCACATATACTTGGACAATTGCTACAAATAACAATTCGCTAACTGGACAACAAGCCCAAAATATTGGACAATCAGTTATATCGCAAACACTTACAAACACCACTAATATCCAACAAGCTATTGTTTATACAGTTGCTCCTTTAAGTGGCGTTGCGGGAGGTTGCGCGGGTTCTCCTTTTACCTTAACAGTGAAAGTAGATCCTAAGCCAAGTATTGCTAATGTAGTGGCAGAAGTTTGTAGTGGCGGAAGCTTTGTTGCTGTTCCTTCAAATGGAAATGGAAATATTATTCCTGCCGCAACAACTTATACTTATACGATACAAACAAATAATAATTTAATTACAGGTCAGTCCAATGTGTCGGCACCTCAAAATAATATTAGTCAGGCATTGGTTAATACAACAAATATTGATCAGGTAATAGTGTATAATGTTACACCAACTTCTGGTAATTGTATAGGTGTTCCGTTTACTGTAACGGTAACTGTACATCCAAAACCTAGCATTCCAGCAGCGCTTCAAACAATATGTAGTGGTTCAACTTTTTTAATTGCTCCAATAAATAGCGGATCAACTATTGTACCTACTAATACTTCTTATACTTGGACCGTTGCAAATAATCCAGCAGTAGCAGGTGCAACCAATCAAGCAGTGCCTCAAAATAATATTAGTCAAACGTTAACGACTTCTGCATTCACACCACAAGATGTTTTTTATACAGTAACGCCAACTTCTGGAGCAGCTGGCGCTTGTGTTGGCAGTACATTTACAGTAACCATTACCGTAAATCCAATTCCAACGGTTAATAGTGTAAGTAGTCAAGTTATTTGTAATGGATCAACCACAACGGGTGTAACATTTACAGGCAATGTAGCAGGAACGGTTTACAATTGGACGAATTCAAATACGGCTATTGGACTTGGTGCAAGTGGTGCCAATACTGTTGCTTCATTTGTTACAACCAATACTACCAATGCAACGATTTCAGGAACGATTACTGCTACACCTGTGTATACCAATGCAGGCTTAGGTTGTACAGGTACAGCAACGTCATTTACAATTGCCGTTAATCCTATTCCTACAGTTAATGCAGTAGCAAATCAAACAATATGTGTAGGCGGAACCACAACAGTTGTTACACCTACAGGAAATGTAGCAGGAACGGTTTACAATTGGACCAATTCAAATACAGCTATTGGACTTGCAGCATCTGGTACTGGAAACATTCCATCTTTTGTAACAACAAATGCCGGCAACACACCTATTAGTGGCACAATTACCATTACGCCAACGTATACAAATGGTGGAAGATCATGTACAGGTGCGCCAATTACATTTAGCGTAACCGTAAATCCAATTCCAACAGTTAATAGTGTAAGTAGTCAGATTATATGTAATGGCTCTACCACAACGGGTGTAACATTTACAGGAAATGTAGCAGGAACGGTTTACAATTGGACCAATTCAAATATAGCTATTGGACTTGGCGCAAGTGGCACCAATACTATTGCCTCATTTGTTACAACCAATACAACCAATGCAACAATTTCAGGAACGATTACTGCAACACCTGTGTATACCAATGCAGGCCTAGGTTGTACAGGTGCAGCAACATCCTTTACAATTGCTGTTAATCCTATTCCTACAGTTAATGCAGTAGCAAATCAAGAACTTTGTACTGGAGCTCCTACAGCACTGGTTAGTTTTAGTGGGTTTGTTCCTGGCACAATCTTTAATTGGACCAATTCAAATACAAGCATTGGACTTACTGCAACAGGTACAGGAAATATTCCATCCTTCACAACCATCAATACTGGCACCTTACCTCAAGTTGCTACAATAATTATAACACCTAAATACACTAATCTTGGTTTAACTTGTACAGGAGCAACTAAACAATTTACGTATACGGTCAATGCAGTTCCTGTAATAGCAAATATGCAAGAAACCATTTGTAGTGAAACAAGATTTACTACGATTCCTCAAGATGGTGGCACAACAGCAAATATTGTTCCACCTAATACTAAATACACTTGGACAGTTGCTCCAAACACGAATGTTACGGGTCAACAAAATCAATTGGTTCCGCAATCTAATATTTCACAAGTACTAACCAACTTAACAAATGTTGTTCAAACAGTTGTGTATACGGTAACGCCAATTTCTGGATCAAATGGAGCATGTTTTGGAAATACATTTACAATTACCGTAACTGTAAATCCAAAAGTTACCGTGCCGAATCAATTGGTGTCTATATGTAGTGAAGGGTCATTTAGTTTAACGCCTGCTACATTTACAGGAGTTACAATTATACCTGCAGGTTCTACATTTAGTTGGCCTTTACCATCGCTTTCAGGAACTATAACTGGTGCAGCAGCGGGTGCTACTCAAAACTTTATTTTTGGAACACTGACCAATCCAACCAACACAGAGCAAACAGCAACTTATACAATTACTCCTTTATCTGGTAATTGTACGGGTAATGTATTTACAATTAGTGTTGAAGTAAAACCAAAGCCTCATTTAAGTTCAGCTATTATAGCGCCAACGATTTGTACCAATTCAGTATTTAATTATACGGCGCAAAGTACAGTTGTGAATACTTCATTTAGTTGGAGTAGGCCTGCTGTTGTAGGTATTCTTAATCCTGCCAATAGTAGTAACGGTAATATTATAAAAGAAATATTAATTAATACAACAGCTGCGCCAATTATTGTTCCGTACACTTTTACTTTAACGGCAAGGGGTTGTGTTGTTACAGAAACAATTACGGTTACAATATTGCCAACCGTACAAGCGCAATTTGCTTCTAATAATTCTGCCATTAATTGCGCTCCATTTGTGTATAATACCTACAGCACGCCTTCCGATTTTGCATCCGTAAGATGGTACTACACAGACAATAATAATAATATCATTGGCAATAATTCTGGCTACAATAGCAGCTTTACATTTATTCAGCCGGGTAATTATAAGGCTTCTATGATTGCGTATCATCCTAATGGTTGTCCAGATACTTTGCAAAAACCGGTGGTTGTTACAACTTCTGCTATCGTTGATTTTTCACCAATCGATTCGGTGTACTGTGGCCCTAGCAAGTCTGTTACATTTACGAACAATACCACATATGCTGGTCAAGGATCGGTAAGTTATAAGTGGTTGGTTGATGGTGTAGTTGTTTCTTCGAGTCCTACTTCGTTTACTTATAATTTTGTAACGCTACCAAGTCAAATTGGTGTAAAGCGATTTACAGTAAGTTTAGAAGCCACTACAACAGTTTCGGGTTGTGTAAGCGTATTGTCTAAAAATATTTATATTTTACCAACGCCTAAAGCTAGTTTTACAGCGACCCCTCCAAATGGATGTATTCCATTAACTGTCAGCTTTGTAAATACGAGTTTATATGCCGATAGCTATAAATGGTATGTAAATGATAGTTTATTTAGTACCAGTCAATTACCTTCTCCATTTATTGCTTTAAAATCAAATCAGATTTATACATTCAAATTGGTTGCAAGTGCAAATTCTGGTTGCGTTTCAGACTCATCTTTGCAGGTTGTTACAACACTTCCTAATCCAGTGGTAAATTTCGACACCATAGGTATTTCGCAAATTTGTAAATCAGCTGCAGTTACAATTCTTAACAAATCATATATTGGAGCAATTAATAACACAACTGGTTTAACATATCAGTGGAAAATAAATGGACAGCTTCAATCCAGTATGCTTGCAAATCCAAATTTCTGGTTATCAAATTCCAATCCACTATTAGATTCAGTATATCTGATTCAATTAATTGTAACAAATACAACTGGATGTAAAGATTCTGTTCAAAAGCCTATTGTTGTTCATCCTGCACCAAAACCAATATTCTCAATTGTTGGCGGTACCACTGTATGTGCTAGAAAAAATTTAGTAATAGGCGTAACAAATTCTACGGTAGCTAAAAGTGTACCTATTTACAATTGGTCTATCCGAAATACAGGCCTCACAAGTACTTTAGCCACAATTACTTCTGCTTCTGCTGCTCAACCAAATTTTGGTATCCCAGATAACACATCACTTGTAGATTCTGTGTATGAGATAAAGCTCACTGCTACGAGTATAGACGGCTGTGTGTCTGATACAACGATTGCAATCAGCATACACCCTAGGCCTAATAGTACCGTTGTATTAAATAATGTAGCTAGTTGTGGTGCAGCTACATTTATAGCAACGGCATCTAATGCAGTTAGCATCAAAAATAATATTTGGTCTTGGACTGCTAATTCACCTAATGCGCCAACGCCTGTAATTACATATAATAATAACACAGCACAGTTTGTGATTTCACAAAATAATACTTTGCAATCAATCACTTATAGAATAAAAGTACTAGACACTACTGCTTATGGTTGTTTAGATACAATAAGTACTCAATTTATACTGTATCCTAAGCCACAAGCTAGATTTGCGTATACTAAATTGGATAGTTGTTCTATTTGGAAAATAAATATTTCGAATACTAGCGTTTTAGGGGATAATGATTTATTAAATACGGGAACATATGAATGGGTTATTAATAGAAGAGGAGCTCTACAACAAGCTTCTGCAGGTGTTTTATTTGCAAGATATGTAACAACCTCTCCAATATTTAATTTTACCAATACCGGAACATCCGATAGTTTGTATGATGTAAAACTAATTATTGGTAATAAATACGGATGTTTAGATTCTAGTCAACAAACATTTACTGTACATGCTAAACCTCGAGCAAAAATTTTAGCTGGTATTACAGTTGCTGATGCGCCATTTAATATTACAAAGCAAAATAATTTACTTGCTGTTGATTATCCGAGTATTAACGGTACCTATACCTGGCGTGTATTGCATCCTATTTCTAAGGGCGTTCTGGCTTCTACTTTTGATTTTTATAGCAACCCTTATACGATAGCTAATAGCGATGATAGTGTAATTGTACAACTTATTGTGAGTAGCTTATATGGTTGTGCTGCAGATACTGCTTCTGTTTTATTTAAAACACTTCCGTCTATTGTTGCTGATTTTACACGAAGTGATAGTGTTGATTGTTCGGGTAATACTGCAATTGTATTTACAGATATTTCTATATCTAAATCGGCAGCAATTGTAGAACGCTACTGGGATTTTGGTGATGGCGTTAAGGCAACAGGTGCTCAAGTTTCGCATACTTATAAACTACCTGGTATTTATTGGGTGTCATTATATGTAAAAGACGCGAACGGTATTGTATCCAACAAAACATATAGACGCGTAGTGGTTATTGGACAAGCTGTAGTGGATTTCGTTGCAACCAATGCTTGTGAAGGTGCTGCTACATTCTTTATCAACAATAGTCAATTGGGTTATGGCAATAAAGCTTTCTCTAAAGTGTTCTGGGATTTTGGAGATGGCACAAGTTCTAATCTAGAAAATCCAAGCCACGTTTATACAATAGCGGGTACATATAATGTTACCCTAACATTAAAAGGAGATAGTAGTTGTATTTTATCTAGTAAAACAAAGCCAGTTATTATTTTTGGCAAACCTGCTGCTGATTTTAATTATACAGACAATTGTATCAATTTGCCTATTCAGTTTACGAACAAAACAGTTCCTGGAAATGGTGAAAGTACGTACACTGTTATTGGATGGAATTTTGGAGATGGAATAACAAGTACGTTAGTGAATCCACAGCATACCTATACTACAGCTGGTATTTACAATGTTAGATTGATTGTTTCTAGCACCATTTGTGCACAATCTCGTGATACGATAACCAAACAAATAAAAGTTACAATACCTCGGGCATCGATGGTGTATCCGCTTGTGAAAGCCACAAGAAATAGAGCATTGACCCTGGTGGCACAGCCTGGGGGCCTTTCATATGTTTGGTCGCCGAGTGTTGGATTGCTGGGGCCTAATCAACAAAGTCCAACTGCAAAGTATACGCTATTAGATCCTAATAAAATTAATTATACCATTACCATTAAAGATTCTAGTGGTTGCGTAATCAAAGACGCACAAGAAGTATGGGTGTTTGATAAATCTGAAGTGTATGTCCCAACGGCATTTAGTCCAAATGGCGATGGAGCCAATGATGTGTTGTTGCCATTCTATATTAATATTGCTAAGCTTAATTACTTTAGAATTTACGATCGTTGGGGTAAGCTCGTTTTTGAAACGAATAACCTAACTGAAAGTTGGAACGGACTTGTTAATGGCAAGCAAGCACCGCTTGAATCCTATGCTTGGACTGTTGCTTGCGTTGATGCAGATGGTAAATTATTGCTTCGCAAAGGGATGGTAACCATGATTAGAGACTAATTACATCCTATAACAAACTGCATTGATATTCATGCCGGCACCTACAGATGCAAATAAGATGATATCTCCTTTTTGTATCGAGTGATTTTCTAATTCACCATGTTTTACTAAATCATATAAAGTAGGAATAGTAGCCACAGAGCTATTACCTAGTTTATGAATACTCATGGGCATAATATGCACCGGTATTTCTTTAATACCATATAATTTAAAGAGTACTTTAATAAAACCTTCATCCATTTTTTCGTTTGCCTGGTGCAAGAAAAACTGTTTGACCTCACTAACATGAATACCTGCTTTGTCTAAGCATTCTTTCATGGCGAGTGGCACATTTTTGATAGCGTACTCGTAAACTTTTCGGCCTTTCATTTTAATATAACGAACGCTAGGGTCGCTATCTGGTTTATTGGATTTACCCATATATAAATAATAGGCTTCATCGTTGCAATGGCTTTGTACGCTTGCGGCTAAAATACCAGCAGTAGTATTATCGGTGGCTTCTAAGATCGTTGCACCAGCACCGTCACTAAAAATCATGCTATCTCTATCATAATCATCTACAACGCGGCTCAATGTTTCTGCGCCAATGACTAAACATTTTTTTGCCATACCCGATTTTATAAATGCGTCTGCCTGAATCACGCCTTGTATCCATCCTGGGCAGCCAAATAAAATATCGTAAGCCACACAGTTTGGATTTTTAATACCCAAATCATGTTTAACTCTAGATGCAAGTGCAGGTAAAACGTCTGTTTGAATGGTATTTTCTAATACATTCCCAAAATTATGTGCAACAATAATCTGATCTAATGTTTCTGGGTCTATACCGGCGTCTTCAATTGCTTTTTTAGCAGCAATGGTAGCCATATCAGAAGCATTTACATTTGGGGTGGTGTAACGCCTTTCTTCGATACCCGTAATGTCTTTGAATTTTTCAACAATTTCTGATGAAGGTGTTTCAATCGCTTCCTGATGTTCTGTAAAAAAAAGTTGATGGGTAAAATCAGTATTTTTTTTAATCGTAGGTGGAATATAAGAGCCTGAACCTGTTATTACTGTTTTTATAGTAGACATGTGTGGGTGCTTTTTTAAAAAGAACTGTTATAAATATTTATCGCCTTTATTACGTTTTACTTCCGCAACGTATTCTTTGATGGATTGTTCTTTGTCTTTTTTACAAATGAGTAAAGCGTCTTCAGAATCAACGACGATAAAATCATCTAGACCTTGCAATACCATAAGTTTATTTGAAGGTCCTGCAACCATACATTTTGTGGCATCAATAACAATCACATTGTCAGATGCTACAGCGTTACCTAAATAATCTTTTTCTAAATTATCATAAGCGCTATTCCATGTACCTAAATCACTCCAGCCAAATGATGATGGTATCACATACACATTGTCTGCTTTTTCCATGATGGCAACATCAATAGAAATATTGGTACATAGTGGATATATTTTATCGATGGCTTCTTTTTCTTGCGGGGTATTAAATTTGTCTTTAGCCGCTTCAAACAATTCAAACATTTCTGGTTGAAACATTTCAAATGCTTTTACAATTTGTGCTGCTTTCCAAACAAAAATACCGGCGTTCCATAAAAAATCACCACTACTTATAAATGTTTTAGCAAGTTCAAGATCTGGTTTTTCTGTAAATGTTTTTACTTTATAGATTCCTTCTCCAGCTTCAAGGCTATCGTGTTGAATGTAGCCGTAGCCTGTGTTTGGGTGGGTTGGCTTGATGCCAAGTGTTACAAGCGATTTAATATGATTTACAAAATGTAGTGCTTTAGCAGTGGTTTCTCTAAACTGCTCAGCATCTAAAATCATATGATCGGAAGGGGCTACAATTAAGGAAGCCTCTGAGTCTTTTTGTAATAGTTTACAAGAAATATAGGCAATACAAGCAGCTGTATTTTTTCGAGAAGGTTCGGCTAAAATATTGATTGCAGGAAGTTCAGGTAATTGTTCTTGAACAATGGAAACATATTCTTCAGAAGTAACAATGTAAATATTTTCTAAAGGGATAAATGCTTTATACCTTTCAAAAGTCCATTGAATCAGTGATTTTCCAGTGTGTAAAATATCCAAAAATTGTTTGGGGTAGGCCGTTCTACTCATAGGCCAAAACCTACTGCCAATTCCACCCGCCATGATAGCTACATAATGGTGTTTATTCATAACTAAATAAGTCCTTCTTTAATAAGTTCGTGAATATGCAATATACCATAATAGTTACCTTCTTTTGTAACTACGAGTTGGCTAATTTCATTTTGTTTCATTTTGTCAATTGCTTCTACCGCAAGGGTTTGATGGTCAATTACCTGTGGCGTGCTTGACATAATATCTGCTGCTGTAACAGTTTCTATTTGTACTGTTTTTTCGAGCATACGCCTTAAGTCACCATCTGTAATGATGCCTACTATTTGATGCTCATTATTTAACACAACGGCCGTTCCCATTCTATTTTTTGTGATTTCTACAATCACATCTTTTAACTTGGTACTTGGCGATACCGCTGGCTTACAATCCTGACTTGTTACATCTGCTACTTTTAAAAAAAGTCGCTTTCCTAAATTGCCACCTGGATGGTATTTGCCAAAGTCGGCACTGGTAAAACCTTTTAATTGCATTAAGCAAACCGCAATAACATCGCCCATAACCAACTGTGCGGTGGTGCTGCTCGTAGGTGCTAAATTGTTAGGACAAGCTTCGGAACTTACGGTTGTATTTAAAATAAAATCTGCTTCGTTTGCTAGATAGCTTGAAGTATTACCAACCACGGCAATTAATTTATTACCAAAGTTTTTGATGTACGGAACAAGCGCTTTGATTTCTGGGCTTTCACCGCTCTTACTTAATATTAATACGATATCGTCTTTTTGCACCACTCCTAAGTCACCATGAATGGCATCGGCGGCGTGCATAAATAAAGAAGGGGTTCCAGTAGAATTTAAGGTTGCCACTATTTTTTGCGCAATGAGTGCGCTTTTTCCAATGCCACTAAAAACCAATCTCCCCTTACAATTGTTAAGTAATTCGATGGCGTCAGGGAATGAAGGGTCCAAAAAGCCAGCGAGGTCTGCAATAGACTTTGCTTCTAATTGTATGGTTTGTAAAGCGGTAGCTACGATTCCATTTTTCATGCTGTGCAAAGGTAAACTTTAACATGAAAGCACGTGTATTCAGGTCATTCTTTGTTAACTTCGCCGTCCTTTCAAAAAAAAGTATTAACTTAAACAAAACAAAAATGCCCTGTTTTTAGTTGATAATGAAGGAAATACACATGAGAAATGGCAAAAACAAGCAATAATACCACCAAAACAACCTCAAAAGCGGCTCCAAAAAAGGCCCCTGCAAAAATAAAGGGTCCTAGAAAGGCTAGTACACTCGTAGATCCAAGCAGTTTTGATATTTACGGAGGCCTCGAAAAATATTTTGGATTTAGGGAGTTTAAAGGAACGCAGGAGCAGGCAATTACAAGCTTATTAAGTGGTAAAGACACATTTGTGATTATGCCAACGGGTGGCGGCAAAAGCCTTTGTTATCAACTTCCAGCGCTATTACAAGAGGGTTGCGCCATTGTGGTGTCTCCACTTATTGCGCTCATGAAAAATCAGGTAGACCTGGTGCGCGGTTATAGTGAAAACGACGAAGTAGCGCATTTCTTAAATTCTTCTTTAAATAAGGGACAAATCAAAATAGTCAAAGACGATTTGCTGGGTGGCAAAACCAAGCTATTGTATGTGGCTCCCGAAACCTTAACTAAGCAGGAAAATCTTGATTTTTTTAGTGATTTAAAAATATCCTTTTTTGCTGTCGATGAAGCGCACTGTATATCGGAATGGGGTCACGATTTTAGACCCGAGTACAGACGTTTAAGAGAGATGATGGATATCATCAATCCATCGGTGCCTGTTATTGCATTAACAGCAACAGCTACACCTAAAGTACAAAGCGATATTGTTAAAAATTTAGGTTTACGCGACGCTAATATTTTTCTTTCTTCTTTTAATAGGTCTAATTTATTTTATGAAATTCAACCTAAAATAAAAAAGGAAGATACGGTTAAGCATATTGTAAAATTTATCACGCAGCACAAAGGGAAAAGCGGAATTATTTATACCCTTAACCGCAAAACCACCGAAGAATTGGCTGAGCTACTCGTAGCTAATAATATTAAAGCCGTTGCATATCATGCAGGGCTCGATCAAAAATTAAGAGCCGAAAGACAAGATCAATTTTTACAAGAAGATGTGCAGGTAATTGTTGCTACCATTGCGTTTGGTATGGGTATCGATAAGCCAGATATTCGTTTTGTAATCCACTTTAACATTCCAAAATCTATCGAAAACTACTACCAAGAAACGGGTAGAGCGGGGCGTGATGGACTTGAAGGAATTTGTGTTTTATACTATTCACATAAAGACGTTTCAAAAATAGAACACCTCATGCGCGATAAGCCGTTAAGCGAACGCGAAGTAGGCAATCAACTCATCGACGAAACTGTTGCTTACGCAGAAAGTGGTGTTTGTAGAAGAAAAGTACTACTGCATTATTTTGGAGAAGAATGGCCCACACAAAATTGTGGCAATTGCGATAATTGCAAAAATCCAAAAGAACAAATTGAAGCAAAAGAGGAAGTTGTAAAAATATTAAAAGTTATAGCAGCACTAGACGAGCGCTTTGTTGCAGACTATATAGTTAATATGGTGAGTGGTCATTTAACGCCACAGATTTCGATGTTCAGACATGATGGTTTACCTGTGTTTGGTATCGGAAAAGACAAAGACGCACATTTCTTTAATAGTCTGATCAGACAAATGCTCCTCGAAAATTTAATTAGAAAAGACATCGAAGAATACGGTCTTTTAAAATTAACAGAAAAGGGCAATAAGTTTTTAAAGAAAGCAAGTAGCTTTAAAATTGTACTCAATAATTTATTTGAAGATGCCAATGCCGATGATGAAGATGGCGATGGTGCTTCGCAAACAGGAGCCGCTGCAGACGAAAAACTCTTTCAGATGCTTAAAGAGCTTCGTCAAACCGAAGGGAAAAAGAAGAGCTTACCTCCATTTGTAATTTTTCTGGAAAGTTCTTTACATGATATGGCTACCTTATTTCCAACCACACTAGAAGAACTAGAAAGGTGTCAGGGTGTAAGTAAAGGTAAGGCCCTTAAATACGGAAAGCCTTTTGTGGACATGATTGCAGCCTATGTAGAGGAACACGATATTGTTAAGCCAGACGAATTTGTAATGAAAAGCGTGGCTAACAAAGCCAATAATAAAATTTACATTATTCAAAATGTAGATAAAAAAATTCCACTAGAAACCATTGCAAAAAACAAAGGTTTAAAGCTTGACGAATTACTTGAACAAATGGAAACCATTGCAGCGAGTGGCACTAAATTAAATTTAGATTACGCTATAGATGAATGGTTGGATGAATATGATCAAGAAGATATTATCGAATACTTTAAAAGTTGTGAAACTGCTTCTTTAGAAGTAGCGCAAGAAGAACTTAGTGAAAATGATTATAGCTGGGAACAGCTTAAAATCATGCGCATTAAATTTTTGAGTGTGTTTGGCAATTAATGCATTTGACTTTCAAAAGCTTTCATTCTTACGATTACATTTTCTCTAACATTTGAGTAATACAAATTGTAATCGCCTACATGGTAATTAGGGTTTTTAACTAAAAAACTTCCAAATATTTTTGGCCTGGCCGTCCATAAAACACGATTAGTAACTTTAGCCTCAGCCACACCTTTGGCGAGTTTATTAAAATTTGTAAGTACACCGCCTTTGTTTGCACTCCATGATGCAGTAGGTATAGACTTTGTAAAAGTGAGTGGATTGGTTACAATCGCATCAAATTTTTCTTTGATCACAAAAGGTGGAATATAGCCTTCTTTATAGGTTCTCCAACTACAAATACAACCTGTTTGATCGGGTGTATCACAGGGCTTAATTGAAGTATACAAATTAGGGTTTACAGGGATGCCCACTAAATAAGCAGCGACCAATTGTTTTTGTAAAGGGGTGCCATCAAAAAATTCTTTGACAAGTCTTATACCATGCGTAGTACCTTGGCTGTGAGAAGCAATAATAATCGGTCTTCCTTTGTTTTCGTTTGCTAAATAATATTCGAATGCAGCTTTTACATCTTGATAGGCAAGCTCAAAAGCAGCAATGGCCAAAACGGTATCAGCAGCTGTTACAGGATAATAAGCGCTAATATGTGCTTGTCTATAACGTGGTGCAAATACTCTTCCTGCAACATTAAATAAACTCCCCTGATAGAGTACTGGGCTATAGTCTGTTCTTGCGGCTAAATATCCATCAGCTATATCAGCATTATATCCGAATGGTTTTTCGGTACCTAAATAAGTGGTAGGGTGAATAAAAAACACGTCTACGGCAGTATCCTTTTGGTAAGAGGCTAGTAATGGGGCAGGAACACTATCCGATGGATCCTTGATGGCCGGATGTGCTGACCAGTAGCTTAGATCACTATAATTTGGCCCTTTTGATTGGGTATTTATGTGGTAGTTGCTTGCTAATTTTTGGTAGCTATTACTGCAGCTTGACACTAAAATAGAAAGTGTAAAAGCTATGAATAGGGATAAGGTTGTAAATTTCATCATAGATAAGACAAAATTAGACAATTCTAGGCTGCTTTACGGCAATAACATTTGTTAAAAAAGCGTTTTATACCTATTCTAAATACCTTTTATATGTCTATACCTGTAGTAGATTTAGCCGATTTTTTAAGTGGCGATTCAGCAAAAAAAACATCGTTTGTAAAAGCGCTGGGTGAAGCCTATGAAACCGTTGGTTTTGTGGCGGTAAAAAACCATGGGATTCCGGACGCATTAATTGCGGCTCAGTACGATCAGGTGCAGCAGTTTTTTTCATTACCGCTTGACAAAAAATTAAAATATGAAATTGAGGGGCTGGCAGGTCAACGTGGCTATACAAGTTTTGGAAGAGAACATGCCAAAGGAAGTGAAGCACCAGATTTAAAAGAATTTTTTCAATACGGTCAAACAGTTCCATCCAATCATCCATTAAAATGGGAGTATCCAGATAATGTGGTTGTTCATGAAATTGAATCGCTGAATAGTACCCTACTTGAGGCGTACAGAAATTTTGAAAAAAGTGGGAAGGCCTTATTACAAGCCATTGCTATTTATTTAGAACTCGATGAACATTTTTTTGATGCACATATTGAAGAAGGAAATTCAATATTACGTTGTATTCATTATCCGCCCATTACGCAAGAGCCTAAATCTGCGATACGCGCAGAGCAGCACGAAGACATTAATTTAATTACTTTATTGGTGGGTGCATCTGCAGATGGATTACAAATTTTAACAAAAACAGGCGAGTGGGTTGGTGTTACTTCTTTACCTGAACAAATTGTCGTGAATGTGGGGGATATGTTACAGAGGCTTACCAATAATAAATTAAGAAGCACTACACATAGAGTGGTAAATCCACCAAAAGAACACTGGCATACCAGTCGTTTTTCGATGCCATTTTTCTTGCATCCAAAAAGTGAAATGAGTCTAGCTTGTTTAGAAAGTTGTATTGATGATGCGCGTCCAAAAGCATACCCTGATGCTACAGCAGGCGAATATTTAGATGAAAGATTACGTGAAATAGGGTTAAAAAAATAACTTTGGCATTACTTCGTCACATACCATTTCTACGCGCCGTTGTTTGGCATAGCTTAACAGCTTTTGGCGGTCCGCAAGGACATTTAGGTATGATGATGAAGACCTTTGTACACCGCCGAAAAGATGTAACAGAAACAGAATTACTCGAGTACAATGGTTTTTGCCAACTCTTGCCTGGCGCTTCTTCTACACAAACTTTAGCACTTATAGGATATAAAAGAGGCGGTTATTTATTGGCAGTAATAACCCTTTTAATTTGGATCATTCCCGCCTGCACACTAATGGGTGCACTTTCTTTTTTACTAGATTATTTTAACGATAAAAATCAGGTGGTTGGCGCTTTCAAATTTATTAGGCCTATGGCCATTGGGTTTATTGCTTATTCTGCCATAAAAATTTTAAACGTTGCTATTCATAATACCATTACGCGTGTCATATTGGTTGTAGGCGCAGCCGCAACTTTTTTATTTTTTAAAACACCATGGATATTTCCTGCACTCATTGTAGCAGCAGGTATTGCAACAAACTTTAGTGACAAAAGAATTCCACAACAAGAAAAGCCGGCGAAAAAAATAAAATGGGTAAACTTATTTTTATTTATTGGCTGCTTTGCGCTAGCAGGTTATTTATCTGAAACGGCTTCTCGAAATAATTGGGAAAACAGAAAAGCATTTAACTTATTTGAACATAATTATAGAAATGGAAGTTTGGTTTTTGGCGGTGGCGATGTGCTTATGCCACTATTATATGAACAATATGTAACAAGGCCATCATCTGAGCATATTTTAACGAATAAGCGCGATGTATTAAAAATGAACCAACCAGATTTTTTAACGGGTTCAGGTATTGTTCGTGCGATTCCCGGTCCTGTGTTTTCTATTGCTGCATTTACGGGTGGCATGACCATGCGTTCGGAAGGTGTATCTGCTCAATTGTTGGGTATCATTATTGGCGCTATTGGTATTTTTTTACCAAGTGCATTTTTGGTACTTTTCTTTTTTCCAGTATGGAGTTATGTAAAAAGATATGCTGTTATTTTTAGGTCACTTGAAGGTATTAATGCTGCTGTTGCTGGTATTTTATTTGGTGCCACAGCTTATTTAATGAAAGATCATTTTTCGGATCCAGCAGCCAATAGTTATTTGATGGTGCAGTGGCTTGTGGTGGTAGGGACAATTCTATTACTTCGCATCAATAAAATTCCAGCCCCTTTTATTGTAGTATCCATTTTTTTACTCGGGCTATTACTTCACTAAAAACAAGTTAAAATAGCCGTATGGTTATGGTAATTTGGGCATACTGTTATAATATTACAATCAAAACTGCTGCATTTGAAGCGAAGGCTACCCCTTTTTATAATTATTGCTTGCCTTTGTTTAGGTCAATTGCAAAAAGTGCATGCGCAGTACGTTACGGTGGCAGGAACGGTCTATGATTTGACGGCTCGAAACCCCTTAGAAGCAGTGGCAGTAAGGTCTACATCTGGTAGGGGTGGGGTAACAGATTCGGCCGGTAGGTATATTGTTACGGTGTTAAAAACAGATTCTATTTGGTTTTCGATGATTGGTAAAAACACCATGAAATACTCGGTTGACACCATTTCCAACTTAGACAATTTTAATATTATGATTCACGTAAAGGCTACTGATTTGCCTGAAGTGAAAGTGCGTAATAATTATTATAAATACGATTCTATTCAAAATCGTTTAGACAACGCCAAGGGCTTTAATTTTAAAAAACCTGGGTTAAGTTTATCGTCAAATCCAAATTACAATCCAGGTGGCTTAACGGTTGGTTTTGATTTAGACGCCATCATTAACATGTTTAGATTTAAGCGAAATCAGAACATGGAATTTTTACAAAAACGACTTATCGATCAGGAGCAAGAAAAATATGTAAACTTCAGATTTAGTAAAGCATTTGTGCGAAAAGTAACACTTTTAAATTCACCAGAGCTAGATACGTTTATGGTTCGCTACCGCCCACCTTACGAGCTGGTTAAACAAATGAATGATTTAGAATTCGGTTATTACATCGAAAAGCAACTAGATCTGTACCGGAAAACTAAAAATATGTACCGGGGTAGTTTGCGTAAACGTGACGATTAATTAACTTTATTTTTGTGCGAATATTTCTTTTAATGGCTATTTTATGGACATCATTATTTGATGTAGCTGCTCAAAATAAAACGGGCGTATGGTATGGTGCCATTGTGTTTGAGCCCGATGGATTTAGAGAAATGGACACCGAATCACGTATTAAAGTAGATGCGCAAGCTGGGCGTATTATTAACGTACCACCAATTTACGCAGGGTCTATGTCACTTTCAAAATCTGGCACTTTTATAAAAGCAAAATTGGAAATCATTGATACTGCAAATCAAATGATGGCTGTGTTAACAACATTTAGTGCTGATCAAAAAAAATTGAGCGCTTATTTATTTTACTTGTCTGCAACACCTACCCAAAAATATAATTATTATGGAAAAGCAGTTCGCTGTTTGGTAAACGAAACAGATCATACCCCAAGTTTATTTGATATTCATGGCAATTTTAATTTTACAGATAGCAGTATAACATTTTCGGGTATTTGGGAAAGTCCATTTGGAAAAAGTATGCTAGGTAAATTTAGCTTTCAACCAAGTATGCAAACAGTAAGCATCAATCCCGAACTACTCATTGACTGGAATGATGCATTGCATGTATTGCCAGCCATTACACAAATAGAAAATTTTATTCCATCTACCATCAATTACGATACCCTACTAACCCGGTCTTTTTATATCGATTTTAGTATTACAGAAACAGGTGTTTTGGATCATGACACCCTCTCTGTTTGGCTGGATGGTCAACTACTTGAAGACCATTTGGTACTCACCGATAAAAAACACGATTTTAGGGTAAATATTACCTCCAAAGATTACCATCAATTAACCATCCGAACAAATAGTGAAGGTGCTATTGCTGGCAACGGCTACCTCTTAAGTATTGCCACCAAAGAAAATGTATACAAATACAACATCGTTCAGTACAGGTACAATCAATCGGATTGGTTTTTTCATAAGGTTGGCTCAAGGGAGCGATCTAATTAGGTTTTGCTCTATTTATTGGGCAAATAATTTACCTTTAAGGCTCCTAAATTGAATACTTTGAAAAGAGCTTTTCTACCCTTCGTTCTTGTAGTAGCACTTGTTGCTTGTAAAGGTAAATCCGAAGAAAAAAAACAAAAAGATGGTGGCCCTAAAGCTGCTATTGTTGATGTTATTATTGCATCAACCAACAAAATCAATAAATCAGTTGAAGTAAATGGTTCGGTGCTTCCAAATGAAATGACCACCATTCAATCTGAAGTAAGTGGGCGTGTTACTTTCTTACAAATTCCGGAAGGCGGAAATGTTGCTGCAGGCGCGGTATTAGCGCGCATTAATGATGCAGATTTAAGAGCATCTCAACAAAAAATAAATGTGCAATTAGATCTAGCACAAAAAAACGAAGCAAGATTAAAAAAGTTATTATCAATTGGTGGTATCAATCAAGCAGATTATGATGCAGTGCTCAATCAAGTTAACACGCTTAAGGCGGATCTTTCTATTGTGCAAGCACAGCTAGATAAAACAGTTATCAAAGCTCCATTTGCTGGTACACTTGGACTACGCATGATAAGTATGGGTGCTTATGTAACACCAGCTACCATTATTACAACCATTCAACAGGTTAATCAACTTAAAATTGATTTTACAGTTCCAGAATTCTATGCCGAAAAAATAAAAAAAGGAACTGTAGTTAAAGTTCAATCGGCGGATAATAAAACAACGGCTAATGCAGTGGTAACAGCAACGGAGCCGCTTATAAACGCAACCACTAGAAATTTAAAAGTTCGTGCCGTATTAAAAGGTCGTTCTTTTAATTTAGGCGCTTTTGTAAAAGTATCTATCGATGCAACCGCTGGCAACAACAGTATTTTAGTGCCATCTAATTGTATCATACCAGAGTCTACCGTTAAAAAAGTAGTGGTTGTAAAAGATGGTATTGGACAACTTGTAGAAGTGGAAACCGGAGAAAGAAATGAAGGCCTCGTTCAAATTGTTAAAGGCTTATCTGTGGGTGATAGTATTGCTGTGAGCGGCGTGCTATTTGTAAAACCCAATTCGCCAGTGAAAGTGAGAAGTGTAAAATTATTAAGTGACATTGCAACGCTAGACTAATTATGAATATTTCTGAACTAGCCCTCAAAAGACCCATACTTGCCACAGTGATGAATTTACTCATCATTTTATTTGGCGTTGTAGGGTATAGTTTTTTATCGGTGCGTGAATATCCAGCAATCGATCCTCCCATTGTAAACGTTCGTACTTCATACGCAGGTGCTAATGCGGATATCATTGAAAGCCAAATTACAGAACCGCTTGAAAAATCTATCAATGGTATTCCAGGTATTAAAACCATTAACTCTTCTAGTAACAATGGTTCTAGTAATATCACCATCGAATTTGATGTGAATCAAGATTTAGAAGCAGCTGCCAATGATGTAAGAGACAAAGTGAGTCAGGCTGCTAGAAGCTTACCTCAAGACGTTGATGCACCACCCGTTGTAAGCAAGTCTGATGCAAGTAGTGATTTTATATTACTCATGGCCGTGCAAAGTAAAACAAAAGGATTGATGGAGCTTAGCGAATACGCTGAAAACGTATTGCAAGAAAGGCTTCAAACCATTCCTGAAGTTAGCTCGGTAAGTATTTTTGGACAGAAGCGTCCTGCGATGCGTATTTGGATTGATCCGAATAAACTCAATGCATTTAACCTTACCTATTCAGATTTTAGAACGGCACTGAATAGAGAAAACGTAGAAATCCCTTCTGGTAAACTATATGGCGATAAAACTGAAATGACCATTAGGGCGCTTGGTAAATTGCAAACAGAAGATGAATTTAAAAATTTAATTATTGTTGAAAATGCAACAGGCATTGTTCGGTTAAAAGATATTGCTAAGGTAGAAATTGGTCCAGAACAAGAAGAGTATGGTTGGAAATTAAATGGCATTAACGGTGTTGGTATTATTATTTCGCCACAACCAGGTGCCAACTATATTAAAATTGCCGACGAATTTTATAAGCGTATTGAGGAGATCAAAAAAAATGAAAAAGGTGATTTTGAATTTACCCCTTTAATTGACCAAACAAAAAATGTTAGAAGGGCCATTAAAGAAGTAGAAGAGACACTACTCATTTCTTTTTCTTTAGTTGTGCTAGTAATTTTCTTTTTCTTTAGAAACTGGCTAATTGCGATTCGCCCAATTATCGATATTCCTATTTCACTGATAGCTACATTTTTTGTGATGTATCTATTTGGGTTCTCAATCAATGTTTTAACGCTCTTAGGTATCGTGTTAGCCACAGGTCTTGTGGTGGATGATGGTATTGTGGTTACCGAAAATATTTTTAGAAAACTAGAGCTAGGGTTGCCTATTAGAAGAGCCGCACTAGAAGGCAGTAAGGAAATATTTTTTGCTGTTATTTCTACTTCTATTACACTAGCTGTTGTGTTTTTACCCGTTATTTTCTTGCAAGGTTTTGTAGGAAGTTTGTTTAGAGAATTTGGTATCACCGTTGCGGCAGCGGTATTAATATCTGCGTTTGTTTCATTAACTATTACGCCCGTATTAAATGTACTCTTAACTAAAAAAGGCGGCGGTCATGGTAAATTCTATGAGCAAACCGAACCTTTCTTTAGAGGCATGGAAAATGGCTACAAGCACTTACTCGCAGCATTTGTAAGGGTTAGATGGGTTGCCTGGGTAATTGTGGTAGCCTGTTTAGGTGCTATTTATTTTGTAGGAAAAAATTTACCATCGGAACTAGCGCCATTAGAAGATAGAAGCAGTATTCGTTTTCAAATGACTGGACCAGAAGGTGCGTCTTTTAATTATATGAATGACGTGGCAAAAGGCCTCACCGATTATTTGGCTGATTCGATTCCTGAAAAAGCATTTGTATTTGCGTCTATTCCTGGCTTTAGTGGTAATGGCGGCGTAAATGGTGGTACAGCCAGAATTGCACTTGTCGATCCAGATAAAAGAAAAAGGTCACAAAGCGATATTGTTAAGCTCGTAACAAAAAAATTACCACAGTTTAACAACGCAAGAATATTCCCTGTGGAAGAGCAAACAATTTCTGTAGGTCTTGGATCAAGAGGTGCACTTCCTATTCAACTAATTTTACAAAATTTAGAGTTTGAAAAAATAAAAGCTATTATTCCTAAATTTTTGGATGAAGCAAGAAAAGATAAAACTTTCCAAAACGTAGATGTGAATTTAAAGTTTAGTAAGCCTGAACTTCAATTAACCATTGATCGTATGAAGGCTAAAGATTTAGGTTTATCTATTTCTGATGTTGCAGATGTTGTGTCTAGTGCCTTTAGTGGTAGAAGACTTGCGTATTTTACCATGAAAGGAAAGCAATATGATGTTGTTTCTCAAGTAAGTTTAAAAGATAGACAAACACCAAGTGATATTTTAAGTTTGTATGTACGCAACAATCGTGGCGAAATGATTCCACTATCTGCAGTAGTAGATTTAAAAGAAAGCTCCAATCCACCAACATTATTTCACTACAACCGTTTTAGATCGGCAACTATTTCTGCTTCACTTGCAGAAGGAAAAACGATTGGCGATGGTGTAAAAGCGATGGATGACTTATCTAAAAAATTATTGGATGAAAGTTTTCATACTGCGTATGGTGGACCTTCTCGTGATTTTAAAGAAAGTTCTTCTAATACCACTTTTGCATTTTTATTAGCACTCTTACTTATTTATTTGGTGTTGGCAGGTCAATTTGAAAGCTTTAAAGATCCATTTATTATTATGATTACAGTACCACTCGCCATAGCTGGTGCACTCATAAGCTTGTGGATGTTTGATCAAACGCTTAATATATTTTCTCAAATTGGTATGATCATGCTTATTGGCTTAGTAACCAAAAATGGTATTTTGATTGTAGAATTTGCCAACAACAAAAGGTTAGAAGGATTTGCCAAAAAGGAAGCCGTATTAGAAGCAGCTTCTCAGCGTTTACGTCCTATTTTAATGACAAGTTTGGCTACAGCACTTGGTGCATTACCTATTGCACTTAGTTTAGGAGCTGCAGCAACGAGCCGAATGCCACTTGGTATTGTAGTAGTGGGTGGTATTTTCTTCTCGTTATTTTTAACCTTGTTTGTTGTACCAGCCGTTTATATTTTTGTATCAGGTAAGCATGTTAAAGCAGTAGAAGAAATTGCATAAATAAAAACCATGAGTAACGCAATTGCAGATATTAGAAAAGATTACAAATTAGCATCTTTAGAAGAAACAGATGTAGCGCCCAATCCGATTGATCAATTTACGCGTTGGTGGAATGAAGCAGTATCTTCCCAAATTGATGAAGTGAATGCTATGACACTAGCTACTGCAAATGCTGCGGGTGTTCCAGCTGCAAGAATTGTATTATTAAAAGGGTATGACGCTAAAGGCTTTGTTTTTTTTACCAACTACGAAAGTGATAAAGGAAAAAATTTAGCACAAAACCCGGTGGCCGCACTTGTATTTTTCTGGAAAGAATTAGAAAGACAAATACGTATCGAAGGAACCGTAGAAAAAATTAGTGCTGCGGATAGCGATCGTTATTTTAATTCCCGTCCGGCTGCTAGTAGAATTGGCGCCTGGGCATCTCCGCAAAGTGCCGTTATCGAAAATAGATTGGTGATTGAGCAAAATGTAGAAAGGTACAGTTCCATTTTTGCAAATGATTCTATCGAAAGACCAGATCATTGGGGAGGCTATATTGTTAAACCAACAAGTATCGAATTTTGGCAAGGCCGTTCTAGTCGTTTGCACGACCGCATAAAATATACGCTTGAAACGAGTGGGTATAACGCTGCTACAGATACCAGAACAGATGCGAACTGGAAGATAGAGCGTTTGGCTCCTTAAAAATTACTGTCCTTATTTTCTTGCGATTACTTTTTCTGCAGCCGCTACAATAAATGGTGTGTCTAATCCGTATTTTGTAAGAAGTTGTGTTGGTGTGCCACTTTCTCCAAAAGTATCGTTGGTGCCAATGTATTCGATAGGAATAGGGAAGTGTTTTGCAGCAACTTGTGCAACACTATCACCTAGTCCACCTATAATATTATGTTCTTCTACCGTAACAGCACATTTTGTTTTTGAAATAGAACGAATAATTGCAGCTTCATCAAGTGGCTTAATGGTATGAATATTGATCACTTCTACACTCAATCCTTTTTCTTCTAAAATGCGTCCAGCTTCTATCGCTTTCCAAACCATATGACCGCAAGCAAAAATACTTACGTCTGTTCCTTCCGATAATTGTTGTGCTTTACCAATTACAAAATCACTGCCATCAACAGCTGTAAAGTTTGGCCATTTTGGACGACCAAATCTTAAATATACAGGGCCTTCATAAGATGCTACTGCTTTAGTAGCCGCTTTTGTTTGATTAAAATCGCAAGGTACAATAACAGTCATGCCCGGAAGCATTTTCATGAGTCCTATGTCTTCTAATATTTGGTGCGTTGCGCCATCTTCACCTAAGGTAAGACCCGCGTGTGATGCACAAATTTTTACATTTTTACCGCTATAGGCAACACTTTGTCTGATTTGATCATACACTCTACCGGTGCTAAAATTTGCAAACGTTGTTGTGTATGGAATTTTACCTCCAATGGTCATACCGGCAGCAATGCCAATCATGTTGGCTTCTGCAATACCTACTTGTACAAAACGGTTAGGAAAATCTTTGATGAAGGGTCCTAGTTTTAAAGAACCTGCTAGATCTGCAGTTAGTACCACTACATTTTCATTTTCTTTTCCGATTTCGTGAATGCCTTCACCAAATCCACCACGTGTTTCTTTTTCGTTTTGTACTTGTATGTCTTGTAATTTCATGGAAGTAAATTTAATTATCCTTCAAAAGTGCTGTAAAAATAAGGTGTCTTTGCTTCAAACTCGGCGCTACAAGTATCTACCATTTTGTAAACCCTGGTAATACCTAGTGCTTTTCTTTTTTCATACACTTGTTCGTCTGTGCAATCGCCTTGTAATATTTTTGAAATTTGCACATCACCAAAACCACATTTTTTAGCTTCTTTTAATAAGCTTTCAGGAAGTGTTTCTAATGAATGTGTTGCAATTTCTTTTTCAAGATTACAAATTTGTAAAATCTGGTTTAAGAACCATCTGTCAATACCCGTTGCTTGAGCAATCGACTTAACTGTAGAACCTGCCATGAGTGCATCTTTGATTCTAAAAATGCGGTCCCATTTTGGTGTTTTTATATACTCTACAAGGTCTTCACTTTTCATGAGGCTCTTACCGTAATAACCTAAACCAACGGCTTCATTTTCTAAACTCTGACAAGCTTTTTGAATGGCTTCTTTGAAGTTTCTTCCAATCGCCATTACTTCACCTACGCTTTTCATTTGTAATCCAAGGGTGTCGTTGGCACCTTTGAATTTATCAAAATTCCAACGCGGCACTTTTACAATTACGTAATCGAGTGCTGGTTCAAAATATGCAGAAGTTGTTTTTGTAATCTGATTTTTTAATTCATCTAAACTATAACCAATCGCAAGCTTCGCAGCAATTTTTGCAATCGGATAACCTGTTGCTTTAGATGCAAGTGCCGAAGATCTACTCACGCGCGGGTTGATTTCAACAGCAATGAGTTCTTCGGTGGCAGGGTTGAGTGCAAATTGAACGTTACATCCACCAGAAAAATTACCAAGTGAACGCATCATTAAAATGGCTTTGTTACGCATTTCCTGAAATGCAGTATCACTTAAAGTCATGGCAGGTGCCACGGTGATAGAGTCTCCAGTGTGCACACCCATCGGGTCTAAATTTTCTACGGTACAAATGATAACAACATTATCGTTTTGGTCGCGTAACAATTCAAGTTCATATTCTTTCCATCCCAGTACTGCTTTTTCTACTAGTACTTCATGAATGGGAGATGCTTTTAAACCTCTTTCAAGTGCAGCATCCAAATCATCTTTTGTATGTACAAATCCACCACCAGTTCCACCTAATGTAAACGAAGGTCTGATAACAAGTGGGAATCCAATTTCTTGTGCAAATTCTTTTCCTTCTAAAAAACTATTGGCCACACGGCTTGGTGCTACTGCCATACCAATTTTTACCATGAGCTGTCTAAACTTTTCACGGTCTTCTGCAGTATCGATAGCAGCAACGTCCACACCAATCATGCGCACATTGTACTTATTCCAAATACCAATTTCATCGGCTTCTTTACAAAGGTTTAAAGCTGTTTGACCTCCCATGGTTGGAAGCACGGCGTCGATATCGTTTTCTTGTAAAATTTGCTCAATACTTTCGATGGTTAGGGGCAACAAGTAAACTTTATCTGCCATCATTGGGTCTGTCATGATGGTAGCCGGATTTGAATTAATCAAAATCACTTTAATACCCTCTTCACGCAAACTTCTGGCAGCTTGAGAACCAGAATAGTCAAATTCGCAGGCCTGGCCAATAATAATGGGCCCAGAACCAACAATAAGTACCGATTTTATGGAATTGTCTTTTGGCATAGGAACTAAAAAATAAATTGTGCAAATTTAATAAAGGGGGAGCAGAAGGGGGTATTTTTTTTGAACTAATTGGGCCTAATTTTATTATACATGGAGTACCTGCTTAATTTTAAACCCAAAACAGCCATAAATGTTACAAGAAGGATCCAAAGCCCCTGCCTTTAAAGGCCTCGACCAAAACGGTAAAACCATTGCCCTATCTAGCTTTAAGGGGCAAAAATTAGTCTTGTATTTCTACCCCCACGACATGACCCCCACCTGTACGGTGCAGGCCTGTAACTTAAGGGATAACTATAAAACGTTGGCCAAAAAAGGCTACCAAGTGTTAGGTGTGAGCTCCGACGACCAAAAAAGTCACCTAAAATTCATTGCTAAACACGATCTGCCATTCCCACTGATTGCCGACACAGACCTGGTTATTCATGAAAAATATGGTGTTTGGGCCGAAAAGAAGTTTATGGGCAAAACCTATATGGGTACCTTACGCACTACTTTTATCATAGACGAAAACGGCGTGATTGAAAAAATTATTACCAAGCCAGATTCAAAAAATCATGGGCAAGAAATTTTAGGCGCCCCTAAAAAGAAATAAGTTTTATGAAACAACTCTTCACTTTTATCATCGTAATAAGTTTATTACCTGCGCAAGCGCAAAAAATTAATAAAAAATTACAACACGGGTTAGAAAAGCTAACTGCTGGATTTAAAGGTGACGTAGGTGTTTATGTAAAAGATTTGCGTACTGGAAAAATAGCAAGCATACAAGCGGATAGTATTTTTCCAACAGCAAGTATGGTTAAGGTTCCTATACTTATAGGCATCATGGATAAAATAAATAAAGGAGAACTTCAATACCACCAGGAGTTAACCTATAAAGATTCTTTATTTTATGCAGGTTCTGATTTACTTGCTTCATTAAAAAATAATGAAAAAGTAGAGCTCAGTAAAGTGATCATGCTCATGCTTACAACCAGTGATAATACGGCAAGTTTGTGGCTACAATCTTTGGCGGGCACTGGCATAAGAATCAACCAAATCCTTGATAGCATTGGTTATACGGCCACTAGGGTAAATAGTAGAACGCCCGGTAGAGAAGCAAATAGAGAGACCTATGGATGGGGGCAAACCAGTCCAAAAGAGATGGCTTCTTTTTTTGAATCTTTAGCCAATAGAAATTTATTAGACACTGCTTCTTCCGAAAAAATGCTTCGTTTGCTTGGCAGAAATTACTGGGACGAAGAAGCGATTTCACAAATTCCGCCAGATGTTTTTGTAGCCAGTAAAAATGGCGCTGTTAATGCCAGTAGAAGTGAAGCGATGTATGTGTCTGGAAAAAAAGCAAAATATGTTTTTTGTATTTGCACTAAAAATAATAAAGATACCAGTTGGGCATTACAAAACGAAGCTTGGGAACTCGCCAGAAAACTTTCTAAATTATTATGGGAAACGTATAGGTAATCATCTGATTAATAATCAGACTTTATTAACTAAACAAAACGTAGGTTAACCAACTCATTCCATACGCTAATACTGTCATATACACGAGTTGAAACGCAGGCCATTTCCAAGATTTTGTTTCTCTTTTAACAACGGCTAATGTGCTCATACACTGCATAGCCAACAAGTAAAATATCATTAGTGAAAGCCCTGCTGCAAGCGTATAAACCTTGCTGCCATCTGGGTGTTTGGCAGCAGCTAGTTTTTGTCTGAGAGAGCTGTCTTCACTGTCTTCTACGCTATATAAGGTGGCCATGGTACCCACAAAAACCTCTCTAGCTGCAAAAGAAGTAATGAGCGCAATACCAATTTTCCAGTCGTAGCCAAGTGGCTTAATAGCCGGTTCTATGGCTTTACCTAAAATGCCCGCATAAGAATGTTGTAGTTTTTCTGATGCGTATTGTTTGTCTAGAGAATCTTTTTTTACTGGTAATACTTGCGCGAGCGCTTCATACTTTTTTGTTGTACGTTCTATTTGATCGCCAGGGCCATAGCTGCTTAAAAACCATAAAAGCAAACTAATAATCATAATAACTTTACCAGCATCTGTTACAAATATTTTTGCTTTTTCGATCATGGTTATACCTACGTTTTTCCAGCGCGGTGCTCTGTACATAGGCAGTTCTAAAATGAAAAAACTTTTTTCTTGAATGGTAATAAACCATTTTAAAACATAGCTCACTAGCATCGCCATCACAATGCCTAAAAGATAAAGACCCATCATGACAAGTCCTTGCAAACTTAAAAAACCAAAGTAATAATGCTTGTCTATAACAAGTGAAATTAAAATGGTAAATACAGGTAAGCGCGCACTACAACTCATGAGTGGCGTTACAAGTATGGTTAATAGTCTTTCTTTTCTATTTTCAATATTACGGGCACTCATAATGGCTGGCACAGCACAAGCAAAGCCACTTACCATGGGCATTACACTTTTTCCATTTAGTCCAACCTTGCGCATGAGTCGATCACTTAAAAAACTAATGCGCGCCATGTAGCCACTATCTTCAAGCATGGTAATAAGCCCAAACAATATCATAATTTGAGGCACAAAAACGAGTATACCACTCAGACCTGCCACCAGCCCATTCACAATTAAATTACTCCACCAAGTTTGTGGAAGCCAGGCTGCCAAAGAACTTCCGCCTTTTGCAAAGGCCCATTCAATGCCATCCATTGGAAAACTAGCCAGCCAATAAACGCTTTGAAATAAAATAAACAACACCGACAATAAAATCACATAACCCCAAACGCGGTGCAATAAAATGTTGTCTAGCTTATCTGAAAAAATCTTTTTTTCTAACGGGCCAGGTTCTACCACATGTGTGCGCATGATGTCTCTGATATGACTATAGCGCTGCATGATTTCTTCGGCCTGTGTTTTGGTTGAATTAAATTGATGGCTTGTTGTTAAGTCATCAATTTCTTTTTGTACCGTATGGTCTAATGGAAAATTTTCGTGATTGATTAAATAATGAATGGCAGCATAATCACTAATGCCTGGCACCAATTGATGAACACCTTTAATGGCAGCTGGCGCTAATTTTTGTGTATCAATAAATTTTTTATCTGTAACAGCGCCACTTGTTATTTGTAACTGCTGCAATGCTTTTTTTAATTCAGGAATCCCTTTATTTTTTCTTGGATTTACGGCAACAATGGTAATGCCTAATTCTTGTGCGAGTCCGGCAATATCAATTTTAATGCCTTTGCTTGCTGCAATGTCGTTCATGGTGAGTGCCATGACAACAGGAATTTGCAGATCAATAATTTGACTACAAAAAAGTAAATTCCTTTTTAAGTTGCTTGCATCTGCTACAAGTAAAACAGCGTCTGCTTTAATGGTTTCATCGGCACCCATGAGTACTTTATATGCCACCCATTCGTCTGCTCTTCGGGGGTATAAACTATAGGTACCTGGTAAATCTATAAGCGTTGCTGGTGATGCACCGGGTAGTTGAACCGTTCCCGTTTTTTTATCAACCGTTACCCCCGGAAAATTACCCACCTGCTGGTGCAAACCAGTTAAGGCGTTAAAAATGGAACTTTTTCCGCTGTTGGGGTTACCCACTAAGGCAATATGAAGGTCTCTTTGACTCAAGTTTAATGAAATGGCCACAAAAGTAATCGCAATCGGGGGAGGGTAGTTACGAGATTGGGAACAGAATCGCTTACTTTTGTGCCTATAAAAGCAAGCAAAATGGGTAAAAAATGGTTTTGGGTCCTTTTATTGGTTCCCTTTTTAGGACTATCTCAAAGCAAACGCAAACTTAGAATCGAGGCGGAAAAGCAAAAAGCGTCGCTTATTTCAAATTTACAATCACATATTGGGTATCTAGCTAGCGATGCTTTAGAAGGTAGAAGAACAGGAACTGCAGGCGCCACTGCTGCAATGGAGTATTTAGTAAAACAATATGAAAAGATGGGCATTGCGCCCAAAGGCACAACAGGGTATATTCAAAAGTTTGAAATTAATGAAGGGTTACAAATAGATGCAAGCACACATTTTATTGTGAATGGCAAAAGCCTTTTACTTGAAAAAGATTTTTTCCCTTTAGCAAATAGTGCATCTATTGCTATTACTGGAAAACCTGCCATGGCACTTCACGAAAAAGGACAGCCTTGGTTTTTAGACATCAAAGAAACACTCGAAGAAAATAAAACCAATCCACATTTTGATATAGATGCTTGGATTAAAAAAGAAGTAACTACGGCTGCTGCAAAAGGCGCTACCGCATGTATTATTTATAATACCGGCAGTATGGTTGATAATATTTTATTTAACAAAAATGAAAAATCAGCCGCATTTCCAATTGCAGTTATTTACCTCACACCTTCAGGCCTACAACATTTTACAGACCCTTCTGCCACTTTACAAGTTGAATTGGCGGTGCGCATTACAGAAAAAAAACGACCTGCAAGTAATGTAGCAGCCTATATAGACAACGGCGCTGCAACTACTGTTATTGTTGGCGCGCACTATGATCATTTGGGTTACAACGAAGATAAAAATGCGTTAGACACCGGTCATGTGATTCATAATGGAGCAGATGATAATGCAAGTGGTACTGCGGCGCTACTAGAAATTGCACGCTTATTAAAACAAAAATCACCAGTACATAATAATTATTTGTTCCTGCATTTTTCTGGAGAAGAACTAGGCCTTTTAGGAAGTAAGTATTGGGTAGAAAATCCTACCATGCCTGGTGCTATTAACTATATGCTTAATATGGATATGGTTGGCAGGTACGATACTTCACATAAATTAACAGTGGGTGGATACGGCACTTCTAGTAAGTGGAACGATATTTGGAAAGCCTCGAATACACCACTGATTGTAAAATTTGACAGTACCGGAAGTGGCCCAAGTGATCATGCTAGTTTTTACAGAGCAGGTGTGCCGGTTCAGTTTTTCTTTACAGGAAGCCATCCCGATTACCACAAGGCAACCGACGATGCTGATAAAATAAATTACGAAGCCACTGCTCAAATAGTAACATTGGCGTATCAAATTATGGGCATTGCTGACAATCAACCCAAGCTCGATTTTATTAAAACAACGGAGCCCCAAATGGGCCGTAGCACGAAGTTTACAGTGAGTTTAGGCGTTATTCCGGATTATGGTTATAGTGGCACGGGCATGCGCATCGATGGCGTGAGTCCAGGTAAGCTTGCAGAAAAATTAGGATTAAAAGCAGGGGATGTATTATTACAATTAGGCGACTATAAATTTGTTGACGTTAATAGTTATATGGTAACACTGGGTAAGTTTAAAAAAGGAGATCAAACCGTGCTGCGCATAAAGCGAGGCGCAGAAGAAATAAATATCTCTGTTTCATTTTAAAGGACACAATAAATCACGCGCATGAAACTCAAACTAAACATTGATGAGCTCAACGAAGATTTTTTTGATGATACGCGTTTGCTAGGCATTATTGCGCCAATCAAAAGCCATCAATTTTGTTTGCAATTAAACAATCAACTCGGGCATCAGTTTAGACTTAATCCAGCCATTGAAATTCATCTGAAAAAAAAGGATCGCAGTTATTATTTTAGTATTTACGAGTCCAAAGAACCCAATAGTTTTTTAGTACATTATTTATACCATAACCATTGTGATGGTGAATACCTCTTACCTGAGTTTAGACACATGGATTTTTTATGGCTCACAAAAGGAGATTTTGTGGACGATGAAAAATGTAACTGGATCAAACAGACTGTAAAAGCATTAAACGGGGTTCAAATGGTGGCAGAGCTTACCAATGAGCAAATAAAAAACAAAGGCAATATGGTTTTTTAGCGCTTAGTTTTTTACCACCACTACCTTATCACCTAATGCTTCAAATACGCCTATTGGTTCTATAAAATCAGTAAGACCATTTTGCTCAAATACATCTTTAATAATGTCTACTGCAGTTGGATCTACTGCAACTAGTAAGCCTCCATTGGTTTGTGGATCTGGAAGCATACTAAATGCTTCCATGACATTAACGCCTGGTTCAAAACTTGTTTTAGTACTGTAACTATTCCAGTTTCGATAGGTGGCATCTGGCACCATACGCTGTGCTAAATATTTTTTTGCAGCTTCTATCATTTTTATTTTCGAATAAAAAATATGTGCACTTAATGCACTGCCTTCAGCCATTTCTATTAAGTGGCCAAGTAGCCCAAACCCAGTGATATCCGTAAGTGCGTGCACTTCTGGTATGCCGCCCAGTATTTCTCCCACTTTATTAAGTGTTGTTAACTGATCTATAAATGGTGCAAGATCTTGTGGTTCTAAGGCGTCTCTTTTTTGTGCGGTTGCTAATATGCCTACACCAATTGGTTTTGTTACAAAAAGAACATCACCCTGTTTTGCAGTATTGTTTTTTTTGAGGTTTGCTATGGGTGTGATACCGGTAACTGCTAAACCAAAAATGGGTTCGGTGCTATCAATACTATGTCCACCCGCAAGTGGAATACCTGCTTCGGCACAAATACTTCGAGCCCCTTCTAACACTTCTGCTGCAAGGGCTGCAGGTAATGTATTCACTGGCCAACCCAGTATTGCAATGGCCATCAAAGGCTTACCGCCCATGGCATACACGTCACTAATGGCATTGGCGCTTGCAATTTTTCCAAATGCTGCCGCATCATCTACAATGGGTGTAAAAAAATCGGTGGTGCTAATAATGGCTTGACCATTTCCCATATCATAGGCAGCTGCGTCATCTTTAGTTCCGTAACCCACCAGTAAATTTTTATGTTCAATTTTTGGTAAGGAAGAAGTTAAAATCGTTTCCAATACCGCTGGTGCAATTTTACAACCGCATCCTGCGCCATGAGAAAATTGAGTCAATTTTATAGTTGATGACATGTGCTATTTTTTAATTATTAAAAAGCCATTTTACGGAGCCTAAGGCATGTGCTTCTTTGGTTCCGTTTTCAAGTTCAATTTCTAAAAAGCCATTGGGCAAAACACCACAAATAGTTGCCGTAATATTTTGTTCGGCTACTCTTAATGTAACACGCGCTCCTTTTTTGTAAAGCGCATTGTTGTAAAGGGTTGCTATAGCATTTGGCCCTTGTTTTGTACAAATTTCTACAACAGCTTCTACACAACTACATAGTTCACGCGCTAGATCAGGAACCAAAAAGGTTTGTCCCGTAATTTGTTTGAGTGAAACCGGATGCACCTGTACAACATCAAATTTGGTTTGGTTGATATTAACGCCCATTCCGGCAATACTCCACTGCCAGTTAGACCCTCTAAAACTGTTTTCTATTAAAATACCCGCTGCCTTTCTGTCACGCCAGTAAATATCATTGGGCCACTTAATGCGTGTTTCATCACCAGCATATCTAGTGAAAAAGTTAAAAGTTCCAACTGCTACTAGCATACTCACCAAAAAGGGGTCCGGTTCAGAACCGTCTAAAATCAACCTTTTTGGGTCCAAAACCACCGATAATAGGATGTTTTGACCGCTTTGGGCCTCCCAAACCTTGCCCATTTGCCCTTTTCCAGCCCATTGTTTTTGCGCAAGATAAGCAGCGCCATGCCCGGCCAAGTTTGTCTTAACTTGGTTCATGGCATAGATGTTGGTGCTATCCACTTCAGTTAATTCTGTAAATGGTAAACCGATGGGTGTATTAAAGCCTGCTGAAGCCAAAGAATTAGTATTTTTGACGAAGTTACATGAGCTACGTCTAAATCAAATTATTAATCACTAAATAACTGTATTGTTGGAACCCCTTTCTGTATTAAAAAATCGACCAAAAAGTACGATTACCCGGTTAACCAAGAGCTCTAAAATTCTTAAAACCATCATCAATGCCATTTTAGATAAAAAAGGTGAGCATATTGTAAGTTTAGATTTACGCAAAATTGAAGAAGCTGCTGCCGATTTTTTTATCGTGTGCCAAGCTTCTAGTACTACACAAGTGCGCGCTATTTGTGACCACATTGAGGATGAAGTAAAAAAGGTATGTGGCGAAAATCCATACAAACATGAAGGACGAAAAGCATTACAATGGGTGATCATTGATTATGTAAATGTTGTGGTGCACGTGATGCATCCGGAAGCTAGAGAATTTTATAAATTAGAAGAAATGTGGAGTGATGCAGTATCACAAATCCACGAATAATAGAAAGTATATGTCAGAAGAGAAGCAACCAAAATTTAATTTTCAGGAGAAAGGAAAAGGTGGCAAGAAAGGTCCTAAGTTCAATATCTATTGGATTTATGGCGTTATCATTGTTGGTTTACTCGTTTCTCAAATCATGAATTTTGCGCCTGAGTTAAAAAAGACAACGGAGCAGGAATTCAAACAACAAATGCTTTTAGCAGGCGATGTTACCAAACTTGATTTTGTAAAAAACAAAGATGAAGTGCAGGTTTACATTAATGGAGATAGTCTTAAAAAGGAATTCTACGTTAAAAAATTTGGCGTTGTATTACCTAAAGAAAAAGTAAAAGGTGCTCCTCTATTTGTATTTGAAGTATTGGATTGGAAATCTTTTGATGAGAACCTTCAAAAATTTACAGAGCAACACCAAATACCAGAAGTTAAAAGAGATATCGTAAAAGCTGCCGACTGGATGGGCGGCGTACTTCAATCTATTTTTACACTCGTAATTATTGTTGTGGTTTGGTTACTACTGATGCGCAAAATGGGCGGTGGTGCTGGCGGTGCTGGCGGTGGCGCGGGTGGTATCTTTAATATTGGAAAATCTAAAGCCACTTTATTTGATAAAGGTGCTAAAGTAAATATCAACTTTGGAGATGTTGCCGGACTTGACGAAGCAAAAGTGGAAGTGATGGAAATTGTTGATTTCTTAAAGAATCCAAAAAAATATACTGCACTTGGTGGTAAAATTCCAAAAGGCGCATTACTAGTAGGTCCTCCGGGTACTGGTAAAACATTACTTGCCAAAGCGATGGCTGGTGAAGCGCAGGTTCCTTTCTTTAGTTTAAGTGGATCTGATTTTGTTGAAATGTTTGTGGGTGTGGGTGCAAGTCGTGTGCGTGATTTATTCAAGCAGGCAAGAGAAAAAGCGCCATGTATTATTTTTATTGATGAAATTGATGCAATCGGACGTGCACGTGGTAAAAATGCCATGATGAGTAACGATGAGCGTGAAAATACTTTAAACCAACTACTTGTTGAAATGGATGGTTTTGGTGGAGATACGGGTATTATTATTTTAGCCGCTACCAACCGACCTGATGTACTAGATAGTGCACTTTTAAGACCAGGACGTTTTGATCGTCAAATTTCGATTGACAAACCGGATGTAAAAGGTAGAGAAGAAATATTTAAAGTGCACTTAGGTCCTATTAAAATTTCGGAGGCGCTGGATTTACATAAACTTGCAGAACAAACACCTGGCTTTGCTGGTGCTGATATTGCAAACGTTTGTAACGAAGCTGCATTAATTGCTGCAAGAAAAGGTAAAGAGTCGGTAGAGATGATAGACTTTCAAGATGCCATTGACCGTGTTATTGGTGGTCTTGAAAAGAAAAATAAAATTATAGCACCGCACGAAAAATCTATTATCGCTTACCACGAAGCAGGTCACGCCGTTTGTGGTTGGTTTTTAGAACATGCATATCCGCTTTTAAAAGTAACAATTGTACCTCGTGGTACGGCTGCACTGGGATATGCGCAGTACACACCAACCGAGCAGTACCTCTACAACACAGATCAGTTAATGGATCAAATTTGTATGACTCTTGGCGGTAGAGCTGCAGAAGAAATATTCTTTGGAAAAATTTCTACGGGCGCGTCCAACGACTTACAACAAATTACACGTATTGCCTACAGTATGGTTACTGCGTATGGTATGAATAGTAAAGTAGGTAATGTGAGTTACTATGATCCTTCGCAAGAAAATACGTTTACCAAACCCTATAGCGAAGAAACGGGTAAAATTATTGATCATGAAGTGCGTGGTATTATTGAAGAAGCTTATCAGCGTACACTTCAATTACTTCGTGATAAAAAAGAAGCGGTTGAAATTTTAGCAAAAGAATTACTTGCAAAAGAAGTGTTGCATAAATCTGATGTAGAAGTTTTAATTGGCAAAAGACCTTTTGAAGAAAAAAAAGTAGTTGAAGTAGAAGCAGCGCCTGAAGTTGCAGAAGAGCAAGCTGCACCTGTAGCTGCTGCGCCAGAAGTGCCTGCTGCGTCAGACGATAAATCAGCAACAGAAGAATCTATATAATAGTTGAAGGATGGCAAAAAGCGCAAGAGAAAACATATTACAAAAAATTAAGCAGGCACTGGCAAAGCCAGTGCCTGTGCCATTTACGGCCGTTGATTCGGTTTCCACAACATACCCATCCACCAAAGAAGATCTTTCGGTGTTGTTTGCCGAAAATTTTTCTGGCTTACAAGGTAAGTTTGCATTTTGTGCGAGTGAAAAAGAGCTGGCTTCGCAGTTAAGCATGCTGTTTATTCAGCGAAATTGGAAGCAAACATATTGTAGAGAAGCTGCTTTAATTGAAATGCTCACTAAAGCAGGTTTTGGTGGCATGCAATCTGAAGATTTAGAATATTGCGACGCTTCTATTACTGGTTGCGAAAGTTTAATTGCACGTACAGGTAGTATGATTCTTTCTGCGGGTCAAGAGAGCGGCAGAACGGTGAGCGTGTATGCGCCTATTCATATTTGTATTGCTTACACAGACCAAGTGGTATATGATATTTCAGATGGTTTACATGCTGTTACCAAACATTATGGAAATCAGTTGCCTTCACTTATAACGCTTGCTAGTGGACCTAGTAGAACGGCGGATATTGAAAAAACACTGGTAGTAGGTGTGCATGGTCCTAAAGAAGTGTACTGTTTTTTAGTAGACAGAAATAAATAATAGCACATGACAGCTACCATTCATGCATCTTCTAGCCAAAAAATTTATTTGCTCTCGGATTTTCATTTGGGTGCACCTAATTACAGTGCTAGCTTGGAGCGTGAAAAAAAAGTTGTTTCATTTTTACAATCTATAGAGGATAGCGCAGCAGCTATATTTATTGTTGGCGATATATTTGATTTTTGGTTTGAGTATGATCATGTAGTGCCCAAAGGTTATGTTCGACTGCTCGGACAAATTGCTAAACTCACGGATAAAGGCATTCCGGTACACGTGTTTACCGGCAATCACGACTTATGGATGCGTGGTTATTTTGAAGAAGAGTTGGGTTGTAAAGTCTACCACGAACCACAGCAATTTTTATTCAATAATAAATCCTGTTATATTGCCCACGGTGATGGTTTAGGACCTGGCGATGCTGGATATAAGTTCATAAAAAAAATATTTACCAATCCTATTTGTAAATGGTTGTTTAAGTGGATGCATCCGGATGCTGGAGCAGCACTTGCCAATTATTTTAGTCGAAAAAGTAGGGCCAAAACGGGTAATGCCGATGCGCAGTTTTTAGGCGAAGAAAAGGAGTGGCTTATTTGTTACAGTAAAGAAGTTTTACAAAAAGCGCATTACGATTATTTAATTTTTGGACATCGTCATTTTCCACTTGATCTTACTATTGGCGATAGTCATTATATTAATTTAGGCGATTGGATTCAAAATTTCACCTACGCAAGTTTTGATGGCGAAAAAATGGAAATAGACAAATGGAAATAAAAATATTAGACAATACGGTACAGGCTTACCTAATTGTGTTAGGAACCATACTTGTTACCCTAATTTTTAAAAGACTTATTTCTAAATTTTTAGCAGGTAAGTTATTTAAACTCATTACCAATAGTAAGCACAACTTACCCAAACAATCTTTTTTAGATTTAGTAGTACAGCCATTAGGCACATATTTACTATTAACGATATCAATGATCGCCATTGATAAATTAAAATTTCCGGCTGCTTTTGATTTTACTATTTATAAAACAACCACGAGGCAAATATTAGATGCACTCATGAACGGAGCGCTGGTGGTGGTGTTTATTTGGTTATGCCTTCGCATCATCGATTTTATGGCGATGGTGTTAGAAGAGCGTGCCAATTTAACCAAAGATCAACAAGACAATCAGCTCATTATTTTCTTTAAAGATTTTTTTAAAGTAATTCTTGTAATTATAGGGGTGCTGCTTGTATTAAAGTTCTCTTTCAACAAAAATATAGGTAGTATTTTAACGGGCTTAAGTTTAGTGGGTGCCGCTGTAGCCCTTGCTACGAGAGAGAGTATGGAAAATTTGATTGCCTCTTTTATTATCTTTTTTGATAAGCCTTTTACGGTAGGGGAGCAGGTAAAAGTTAATGGATTTACGGGTACCATAGAAAAAATTGGACTCAGAAGTACGCGTATTCGTACCAACGAAAAAACATATATTTCTGTTCCCAACAAGCAAATGGTTGATACCATTGTAGATAATATTAGTTTGCGTACACAGCGCAAAACAGACGTACAGCTAGAGCTTTCTTTAAGTGCTTCGGCTGGCGCTCTAACAACACTATTAAATGCAATTCGTGCCTTTTTAAGCACTCAAAAAATTGATGGTTTTCATGTGTATTTGCATGATACAGGAAAACATGCACACATCGTACACATAGAATACTTTTCATCGGCGGCCGATGAAATTGAAGACTATTTTTTACTCAGAGAAAAAATAAATATGTCTTTGATTGAATTGTTAGAATCACACAAAATAGAACTAGCAGCTTCTAGTACCGATGTGGTAGTGAAGCAGTCTTAAGTATTGATATTAGTTTAGCCCAGCTTTTAGTTCCAGTAAAAAAGTTTTAAACTTGGTTAAACTTTGTACCAGCTGCGCCTGTGTGTCGGCCTGCGATTTATTTTGTTTTAAATACGTTCTCGCGCCTTCTATCGAATATTTTTTTTGGCGAAGCAAAAAGTAAATGATTTGTAAATTCTTGATATCTTCAACCCTAAACAAGCGGTCACCCTTTCTTGTTTTTCGAGGTTTTAAAATATCAAATTCATTTTCCCAGTAACGCAGTAAAGAAGTATTTACTTTAAACCAACTCGCCACTTCACTAATGGTATAGTATAATTTTTGGGCCAATACTTTTTCGTCCGGAATTTCAATTAAATCTATTTCCGTATCAATTTCACTATAGGATTTACGTCCTCTCTTGCCAGCAATCTTTTCTATGGATACGCGGGGCTGTCTGGGTCTTTCAATGTAAACAGGTTCTTCAGCAACAGTCTCCGCAACCACCGCTTGTTCAAATATTGGCACTGGGGTGCTAACAGGCGCAGGGGCTTCCGCTGCCAAAACGGGATCAGCCTTGGCTTTGGCTTTCTTTTTTTCTTTAACCCCACCAATATCTTGGGCAGGGCCTCCAAATAAATCTAACTGTTGCAGTTTAGGTTGCATGGTGTAAAAGTATGATAAGTATTTTGCCTCTTAGCCCCCTAATGCGCCTCCGTGGAAAAGATGTAAGTATCTTTGCAACCGATGAAAATAGCAGTTACTCTAGTGGGTATTCGTGATACCAATTTTTCGAGCGTTGGTCGTTTCGTATGGAAATGGCTAGAGGGCGAAATTCATGCGCACCCTGAACACCAATTTTTATTGTTATCAGACACTGCTCAACCCACAAGTTTTGTAGGCGCGCCCAATTGTAGTTGGATAAAAACAAAATACGATAGGACTCGTTTTGTATCAGAAAAAATTTGGTACGAACATACAGCGCCAAAGCTCTTAAAAAAGCTACAACCCTCGCTCTGGCTGCAATTGAGTGGCATGTACAGTATACGCACCACCATTCCTCAAATATGTTTATTTGAAGGAAAGCTATCTTCAATGCAAGCATACTTTTTTAAAAGAGCTGTGCATAAACTGCAGCAGTGGCTTGTAGTAGACCACCAGGCTACTACCGCGTTAACCGAACAGTTTGGTGTACCAAAAAACAAAATTGCTTTACTGCCGCTAACAGCTTCTTCCGAAATTTATCCCATCGATTATACGTTGCAGCAAATGTACAAGGGTACGCATGCGGGTGGAACCGAATATTTTTTATCGGTGGTGCATGAAAATCAAAGCAGCATTGAATTACTACAGGCATTTTCCCTTTTTAAAAAATGGCAACACAGCAATATGAAACTGCTTTTGGTGCCCACTAGTAGTTTGCACCGTTCATTTTTAGAAGATAAATTAAGTACCTACAAATACAGGGCAGATACGGTTATTGTTCCTGCGGGCCTTACCGTGCATAACTGGTACCAACTTCTTTCGAGCGCTTATGCCTGCGTTGTTTTAGAAAACAGTGCAGCTGCTCGTTTAATGGCCCTCGAAGCGGCAAAAGCTGGGGTATCCGTTATAGCGTCAACGGATTTTGCATCTACTAATCAAATGCAGGAAATGGTGACGAGCTATCCAGAAACAACACCAAGTGGCATTGCGGAAGCCTTGCTACTTGTCTATAAAAATGAAAAATTAAAAGCGGAGCGCAGTCAAAATGGGCTAACATTCATCCAAAATACGCGCTTAGCACCAACTCCACTTTTATTTAAAACGCTATAGGCATAGCTATAACATGGTTTAGGCTTATTTTTGCAAAAACGTATAATATGACGCGTCAATCAAATATTAATATAGAGGTTCATTTAGATGAAAACAAAGTACCGCAAGACATTAAGTGGAATGCATCCGATAGTACCGCCGATATGGCACAATCTGCAAGAGCTATGATGCTTGCTTTTTGGGATGCAGCAGACAAGTCTGCACTTCGTATAGATTTATGGACCAAAGACATGATGGTAGATGAAATGGCAGATTTTTACTACCAAACTTTGATGGGTATGGCAGATACATTTATTAGAGCAACCCAAGATCAGGCACTCGCGAACGAAATGAAAGATTTTGCAAAATCTTTTTATAAAAAATTTAGAGATGCTCAAATTCAAAAAAATAAATAATTAACATACTATGGCAACTTTAGAAGAACAAGTAATGGCGCAAATGAAAGACGCTATGAAATCAAAAGATGAAGCTTTATTAAGAGGACTACGTGCCATTAAAGCAGAAATCATTAAAGCAAAAACAGACCCTGGTGCTGGCGGTTCTATTACGACAGAAGGTGAATTGAAGCTGTTGCAAAAATTAGTAAAATCTAGAAAAGATTCTCTTACTATTTATCAAGAACAAAATAGAGCCGATTTGGCGCAAAAAGAGATCGAAGAAATTGCTGTCATTGAAAAGTTTTTACCAGCTCAATTAGATGAAGCAGCTATTAAAGAAATAGTAGCACAAATCATTGCAACCGTTGGTGCAACTGGGCCGCAAGACTTAGGAAAAGTAATGGGTGTAGCTTCAAAACAACTAGCTGGACAAGCAGACGGTAAGGCAGTAGCTGCAGCAGTTAAAGCTGCTTTAGGATAATTGTTTGCATTGTTGAAACACTAAAAAACGAAACCGTGGTACTAGATATTATTTGTGTAATCATTTTAATTTGGGCACTTTTTAAAGGATATACCAGTGGCTTTATTATTGCATTGTTTTCATTTGCGGCACTACTCATTGGATTAGCCGCGGCAACAAAATTATCTGCTGTTGTAGCTACTAAAATTGGACATGATACGGGCATAACGGCGAGCTGGCTTCCGTTTGTATCTTTTTTACTGATCATGATAGCCGTTACACTGATTGTTAGGTTGGTGGCTGGCATGCTACAAAAAGCGGCCGAACTCGTACTTCTTGGATGGGCCAATAAATTAGCGGGCATCTTACTATTTGGTGCTATTTACCTCACTATTTGGAGTGTGGTATTATTTTACGGAGACAAGCTGCATTTGATTACCGAATCTACCAAGGCAGCTTCTAAAACCTATGGCTATATTGCGCCTTGGGGGCCTAAGGTGCTGGATGGTATTGGTCAAATCATTCCCATTTTTAAGGATATGTTTACCAGTTTAGGGGATCATTTTGAAACACTGGGTAAACAAGTCAAATAAGCTACTCATATTTCATACTTATTTAATGCGGTGGTTCCTGGTAAAATCATTATTTTAGCCCTGTTCTATATAAGTGCACATGAATTACGAAATTAAAGTTCAGGATAAAATTAGTTACATCGAAGAAGGTACCGGCGAGCCCTTGCTTTTACTGCATGGCCTTTTTGGTGCGCTCAGTAACTTTGAACATTTAATTGAGCATTTCAGACACCGCAATAAAGTAATTGTTCCCATTTTACCACTTTTTGATTTAGATATTTTTCATACAACGGTGAGTGGGCTAGAAAAAATCGTTCACAAATTTATTGAAGCAAAAGGCTATACAGGTATTCACTTACTTGGCAACTCGCTTGGTGGACATATTGGTCTGGTGCACGTATTAAAGCATCCCGAAAAAATTAAGTCACTTACATTAACAGGTAGCAGTGGTTTATTTGAAAAAGCAATGGGCGATAGCTATCCAAAAAGAGGCGACTACGATTATATCAAAAATAAAACAGAGCAAACTTTTTACGACCCGGCTGTAGCTACCAAAGAATTGGTAGACGAAGTTTTTGAAATCACTAGAAACAGAATTAAAGTGATTAAAATATTAGCCCTTGCAAAAAGTGCTATCAGAAGTAATTTAGGTCCGGAGCTGAGTCAAATAAAACAACCTACACTGCTTATTTGGGGTAATAATGATATTGTTACACCACCTTATGTAGGAGAAGAATTCCATAAGCTTATACCCAATAGCACCCTTCATTTTGTAGACAAATGCGGACACGCTCCAATGATGGAAGTGCCCGAACAGTTCAATCAAATTTTAGAAGCATTTTTGAATCAGCTTAGCCATGCTAGCAGCACAACTCATTAATACTAGTTTTCCTTCTGTTCATTTATTGGATAAGGCATCTTTTGCACTTCAATTAATGGAAGATTATGATGTACAACATTTGTGTGTTGTAACGGACGATAAATTGGTGGGTATCGTAGACAAAAATGCACTTTTAGATATCGATGAATCGGCTGTCATTGCTTCCTTGCAGGATGATTTTATAATGGCTTCTGTGCATGCCGATGCCTATTTTTTATCGGCGCTACAATTATTAACCCTGCATGACATTAGCATATTGCCCGTGGTATCAACAGCTGCAGATTTACTGGGTGTGATTACAGCGAAGCATATGTTATCGGTACTATCAACGTATGTAGGAGCGGACACTAAAGGCGGCATTATTGTATTAGAAATTGAAAAAAGACAATACTCTTTTGGTGAAATTGTAAGACTCGTTGAAACCAACGATGCATATGTAACACAACTCAATACCACCACAGACCCTATCACCGGACTTATGCTGGTTTCTATTCAATTAAACCGTATCGAAGTATCTACCATTGTTGCAACGTTTCAGCGTTATGACTACCGTGTAAAATATTATTTTGGAGAAGAAAATTACCAAAACGAGCTGCAAGAAAATTACAACCACTTACTTTCCTATCTCAACATGTAGTTGCTAAAACTTTTTTGTATGCGCCTACTACGTTTGATTTTTTTATTCTTTTTACCATTTGTTATAAAGGCGCAAACTGTATCACATATTGGCGGTATTGAAATTTCAGGCAATACAAAAACAAAATATTTTATCATTTTACGGGAGCTTCCATTTGCGGTAGGTGATTCACTTACAACTGCGCAAATGGGGCCTGCGCTTATCAAGGCCAAGCAACAATTACTCAACACGCAATTATTTGTTGATGTAAAAATTGACACTGCTCAAATGGATAACACCGTTCAGGTGCGCGTGCACGTAAAAGAACGTTGGTATCTATTTCCAGTCCCTTATTTTAGGCTCGTGGACCGAAATTTTAATCAGTGGTGGGTAGATCAAAATAAAAGTTTAGACCGGGTTAATTACGGCATTAAGTTTACACAAAACAATGTATCTGGACGCAATGATAATATAAATGTATGGCTTATAACGGGCTACAATAAACAGTTTTCGGCGCGTTACACGCTTCCGTTTTTTGATAAAAAACTCACCCAAGGTTTTAGTGTTGGATTTGCTTACGCTACACAAAAAGAATTAAACATTGGAACGGCAAATAACAAACAAGTTTTTTTCAAACACAGCACCGATGCTAAAAAAATATGGCGTTTTGATGCTGCGTATAGTTATAGGCCAGACACTAAAAAACGAAATACGCTAAGGCTTAGTTACAGTAACGAATCTATCGCAGATACGATTTTAAAAATTCAAAAAAATTACTACCCTGGTCAAACCACTGTACAAAAAGCGCTTGATATAAGTTACCGCTATCAGTTTATTGATGTATCAAATATTTCATATCCTACAGAAGGCAATTACACCGATTTATTTTTTTTGAAACGCTTTGCAATACCGGTGCAATCTCTTTTTCAAATGAGTGCTAGACAGCTCTATGCAAAAAAAGTAAGTACTAAAAGTTTTGTATTGTTTGATATAAGCGCAGCCTATAAATCACCCATCGATTCCGTTTTTTCTAATGCTAGACTTATTGGTTATGGCGGTATGCAGTTAAGAGGGCTCGAATATTATGTGGTGGACGGTACGGCCGGCTTAGTAGCAAGAAATGCTTTTCATTACAATGTTAAAAACTGGGTACTTCACAATCCACTGCAAACAAAAACACACGATCAAATTCCAATTAGGCTTTATTTTAAATTATTTGCAGACGCTGGATATGCTTATCATAAATACGCAACCCCTTCTAACAGCTTAAGTAATACCCTTTTGTATACGTATGGTGCTGGGCTCGATGTTGTTTCTGTGTATGATTTTGTTTTTCGAATGGAATATAGCCGCAATCAGCTAGGAAGAGATGGCTTATATTTGCAGGGCGAATTTAATTTTTGATGGTTTTTGATTTGAAAATTGACACATGAAAATTGCAATTTATAGTAGAGGTTTAGATTTGGCAACACCCAATCCGCTGGCTTTACTGCTGGAGGCACTTGCTCCGCACGAGGTTGAGATTCATGTGTTCCATCAATTATTAGTCCACGCCGATTTGCCTGCAGCTACAGCTGCTAAACTGATACCTTTTAAAGTTTCTTCAGATTTAGATGCTACAATCGATTGTCTCATTAGCTTAGGTGGAGATGGTACCATGCTGGACGCTGTTACACTCGTAAAAGATTCTGGCATTCCTATTTTAGGGATCAATTTTGGACGACTTGGTTTTTTAGCAAGCATTAGTCCGGATGCCTTACAAAGTGCTGTAGACGCTATTGTGAACCGAACTTTTGTAGTAGATAAACGTGCACTCATTCATCTCGATTCTAACGAAGGCCTTTTTGGTGATACGCCATTTGCACTCAATGAATTTGCGATTCATAAAAGAGATATTTCTCCCATGATTAAAATTCATACGTATTTAAATGGAGAATTTTTAAATACTTATTGGGCCGATGGTTTAATTGTTTCTACACCAACTGGTTCTACTGGTTATAATATGAGTTGCAACGGTCCCATTTTATTTCCGGATGCAGCAAGCTTTGTGATTACGCCGGTTGCGCCCCATAATTTAAATGTGCGTCCTATTGTTGTGCCGGACACCAACGTTGTTTCTTTTGAAATCGAAGGAAGAGCCGACCAGTTTATTTGTGCACTTGATGCGCGCAAAGAAATTGTACATAAAACGGTACAGTTGGCTATCAGAAAAGAGCAGTTTTGCGTAAATCTCGTTCGATTAAACGAAAATAGTTTCTTGTCTACGCTTAGATCTAAGCTTACTTGGGGTCTCGATAAAAGAAATTAACATTTTTGGTATTTATTTTTGTTGCTACTTTACAATAAGTAAGCAGGTGCACATGGCTAAACATTTTATTTTAATACTCTTTTTTGGCTGCGGTATTTTTACCGCAAGTGCACAGCTGATGCAAAGTTTTGTGCATCAAGCCGAGTTTGGTATTGGAGCTGGTGCGGCTCATTACTTTGGTGATCTCAATCCAACAGCAGCTGTTAATAGGCCCAAAGCCAATGCCGGTATTTTTTTTAGAAAGCAGTTTAACAATTACATGAGTGTACGTTTAAGTGGCGAGTATGCAATGCTTGGTTATTCTGATTTGTATAGTAACAATGCCAGTCAGCGAAGGCGTAACCTGAGTTTTAATAGTGATGTTTGGGAAGCTGCACTTTCATTTGATTTTAACTTTTTTTTGTTTCAGCCGGGCTTCGAAGATTTCAGATTTACGCCTTATGTGGGTGTTGGTGTAGGTGCTTTTTCGTATGATCCATATGCTTACCTTGACAATCAAAAATATTTTTTACGTCCACTTGGTACCGAAGGTCAGGGCTCTTCGGCGTATCCGTTTTTAAAAACCTATAACCCCATTGGCGTATCCGTACCAATTACCCTTGGTGTCAAATATGCTTTGAGTGAGCAGTTCAACGTTTTTGCGGAACTGATGTACCGCTTTACCAATACCGATTATTTAGATGATGTGAGTGGGGTATATGCTCCAGACGCTTTTCCAACCCTGCCAGACGGATCTCCTTCACCGGCATTTTTGCTCCAAGACCGCAGTTATGAGACTGGCGTGCCTATTGGCATCAAAGACCGTCAACGGGGCAATACCCTTCAAACCGACGTTTTTGCTGGGGTAAAACTGGGCATTTCCTTCAATTTACAGACCTATAAGTGTCCCAAGCCTGTTCAATAGAGGGTTTTAGCCATAAATAGCCAAAGTATTCGGCGCAAACCTCTGTTTTTTCGTTAATTTTGCAGCCTAATAAACCCTTTTCAAACGCATGCAGGAAGACCTAAAGCATCAAATTGATGTATCTCGTTTACCCGAACATATTGCCATTATTATGGATGGTAATGGCAGGTGGGCTGAAGAAAAAGGCGAAGACCGTTTGTTTGGCCATTTTCATGGCGTAGAAAGTGTTAGAAATATTGTAGAAGGTGCTGCAGAATTAGGGATTGGCTATTTAACACTCTATGCATTTAGTACCGAAAATTGGGACCGCCCAGCCAATGAAGTGGCTGGACTTATGAGTTTACTAGTTGATACCATCCGAAAAGAAGTTCCAACATTAAATAAAAATAATATTCGTTTACAGGTTATTGGTGACAGGCAAATGCTTCCTGATTTTGCACAAACAGAACTTGAAGAAGCGCTTGCATTAACGGCTGCCAACACGGGTTTAACGCTTATTATGGCGCTGAGTTACAGCAGTAGGTGGGAAATTACCAATGCGATCAAACAAATTGCCCTTGATGTTAAAGCTGGCAGTTTGGACCCTCAGCAAATTACCCAAGATACCATATCTGACTATTTGTGTACCAAAGGTATACCGGATCCTGCGCTTGTGATAAGAACCAGTGGTGAGTACCGCATCAGTAATTTTTTATTGTATCAACTAGCTTATGCGGAGCTCTATTTTACCCCTATCTTGTGGCCAGATTTTAGAAAGCCTCATTTATACGAAGCAATACTTGATTTCCAACAAAGAGAGCGTAGGTTTGGGAAAACAGGAAAACAGGTAAAACAAGAAGAAAACGCATAAAAACAGGATATATATAATATAATTAATTAATAAGTATAGCGATTTAACAAAGACTTTTCATTATTCCCGTTAATTTGCTCCGCTTATAAGAACCAAAATCGACGAAATCTGCTGTGGTGAAAGATCAGCCAGCGATATAACAATTAGAAAAAGATGCAGAAAGTGTACAAATTATTTATGTTGGCTTTAGTGTTATCGCTTGCTAGCGTTGTTGCCAGTGCGCAACAAACCAAGGATACGGTTATTACCAACGTCGATGCAGATCTTATTAATATTTTTAATCAAAAAGCGCCCAAGAAATACAAGATCACTGCGATTAAAGTAACGGGTAATAGTTTTTTCGATGAAAATTTATTGACGTCCATTGCAAACATCAATATTGGTGACGAAGTGGTACTGCCAGGTGGTGATTTGTTTTCTAAAGCCATCACAAAATTGTGGGCGCAAAACTATTTTTCTGACGTTCAAATTTATATTACAAAATTAGAAGACAAAAATATTGAGATTGAAATTGCTGTTACAGAGCGAGCGCGTTTATCTAACTTTTTATTTAGAGGGGTTAGCAAGAGTGACGCAGAAGATTTAACAGGTAAAACAGGTCTTGTACGCAACCGCGTGATCACAGAAAATATGAAAATTTCTGCGATAGAAGCCATCAAAAAATTCTATGCCGAAAAAGGTTTTCAAAATGCGCAAGTTAAAATCTTAGAAAAATCAGATACCACTTACGAAAACACGTTACTACTGGATTTTGTAATTGATAAAGGTCCAAAGGTGCGTATCAACAATATTAATTTTGGTGGTAACACCGTAGAAGCTGGACTTCTTAAAAAGAAATTAAAAGACACCCACGAAAAGTCTAGACTTACTTTATTCCCTGTATTTGATGCGCCTAAAATTGTTACAACACAGCGTTACAGTTTTGAGCAGTACATGAAAGAAAAAGGTTTTTTAACTTTCACAAAAACCAAAAAAGTTTTAGACCCGTACGCACGTATTAAATTTTCTGGAGCCAAGTTTGATACCAAAAAATACGAAGACGATAAGGATAACATTTTAGATTATTACAATTCACTTGGTTACAGAGATGCAACCATTGTAAATGATACGGTATACTACAATGCCAATGGCCATTTAAATATTGACATTAAAGTAAACGAGGGTCGCCGTTATTATTTTGGTAACATCACTTGGAGAGGTAATACAAAATATGCCGATTCTATTTTGACTGCCATTTTAGGTATTCGTAAAGGCGACATTTACAATTTAGAAACACTCAATAAAAAATTAGGAAAATCTGCTACGCCAGAAGGAGGCGATATCAGTGGTCTTTACCAAGACGACGGTTATTTATTTTTTAATACCGATCCTGTAGAAACGGCGGTATACAATGATACCATCGATTACGAAATCAGAATTATTGAAGGTCCGCAAGCGACCATCAAAAACATCCGAATTTATGGTAACGACCGTACCAAAGAGCACGTGATTCGTAGAGAGTTAAGAACCATTCCTGGTGAGAAATTTAGCAGAACAGATCTCATGCGTTCTCAGCGTGAAATTGCGCAGCTTAACTATTTCAACCAAGAAAAAATTGGCATCGATCCAAGACCTAATCCAGACGATGGTACCGTAGATATCAATTACACCGTAGAAGAAAAATCGAGCGATCAATTAGAATTGAGTGCTGGTTGGGGTGGTTATATTGGTCTTACTGGAACACTAGGTGTTTCTTTCAATAACTTCTCTATCAGAAATATTTGGAAGAAGCAAGCATGGGATCCACTTCCAATGGGAGAGGGACAAAAGTTAAGTATTCGTGTGCAAAGTAATGGTAAGGCATTCCGTTCTTACAACTTCTCTTTCACAGAACCTTGGTTTGGTGGTAAAAAAAGAAATGCATTAACGTTTAGTGTATTTAATACCAAGTATGGTCAAACGTATGATTACACCACCGGTATGTATGACCCTAATGCCGCTGACACCAAATACATTTCTACAACAGGTGCAACCATTAGTTTAGCAAAACAATTAAAATGGCCTGATGACTTTTTCTCTTTGTCATTTGGTTTAAACTATACACGCTATAAATTAAGTAACTACGCGATCGATCCTACCAATCTTCCAGGATTTGATAATGGTAACGTAAACAACTTAAATTTAAAAATTGCTTTACAACGTTCTTCTATTGATCAGCCGTTGTATCCAAAAAGTGGTTCAACCTTCTTATTAAGTTTACAAGTAACACCTCCATATTCATTACTCAATACGGGTATTGCAACCAGCTCAAATCCATACAAATGGATTGAATACCACAAATGGAGAATGAATGGTGAATGGTTTGTGCCACTTGGAAAGCCACATGGTGAAGACCGCAACAAACAATTTGTAATTAGAGCTGCTGCTAAATTTGGTTATTTAGGTAGATTCAATAAAGACATTAAAATATCTCCTTTCGAAAGATTCCAAGTTGGGGATGCTGGACTGAGCAATCAGTTTGCATTACTAGGTTACGATATCATTGCGCACAGAGGTTATCCGGTGTATGAAAATTCTAATCCACGTATCAATCCGGATCAACAAAGAGCTAGCCAGTACTTTACCATTTTTAATAAGTACAGTGTAGAACTTAGGTATCCACTTAGTTTAAATCCAAGTAGTACCATTTATGCATTAGGTTTTTATGAAGCTGCCAATGGTTGGTATACGATTAAAGATTACAATCCATTTAAACTCCGTAGATCTGTTGGTATAGGTATGCGTTTCTTCTTACCTATGTTTGGACTTTTAGGATTTGACTATGGTGTTGGACTAGATAGATTTACTGCAAATGGTTCTATGAAAGATGCAGCAAGGTTTACCTTTATGCTAGGTTTCGAACCAGAATAATATTTAAATTAGAAGCATGAAAAAGTTATTATTTGTTGCTTTATGGGTACTCGGTTCTTATGTTGGCGCTAGCGCACAACAGCGTTATGCCGTTATTGATACCAAATATATTTTAGATCGTATTCCGGCTTACAAAGAAGCCGATGCTAAGCTTAAAGTAATTGGCGAGCAGTGGCAAAAAGAAATTGACGATTTGCAGGCGCAACTCGACAAAATGTATAAAAACTATGAGTCTGAGCAGTTTATGCTTACAGAAGCCCTTAAAAAGAAGCGTGAAGACGAGCTTTTTGAAAAAGAAAAGCAGGTTCGCGACCTTCAAAAAAAGCGTTTTGGCTACGAAGGTGACCTATTTAAAGAGCGTCAGCGCTTAATTAAGCCTGTTCAGGACAAAGTATATGACGCCATTCAAAAAATAGCAACTAGCCGTTCTTATGACTTCGTACTCGATAAAAGTGAAGGAATAACCATTATATTTGCCGACCCGAAACTTGATAAAAGCGACGATGTGCTTAAAGAGCTCGGGATAAAATAAAAGTTTAAATAAACAGTTATAACAAAAATTCAAACACTCTCTACAATGAAGAAATTATTATTTGTTTGTGTGGTATTAGCAGCAAGCCTACTATTCTCAAATAGCACAAACGCGCAGGTTAAAATTGGTTACTTTGATGAGCAAAGTTTATTGAGCCTGTTTCCAGATATTCAAAAAGTGGATACAATCATCAACAACTATGTGAAAGATTCTTTGAATCCTGAATATGCATACACAGTGCAAGATTACCAACGTAGAGATAGTCTTTTCAAAAAAGATTCAGCTACCATGCCTGCTAAAGCAAGAGAACTCGCTTTATCTGATTTAAACCGTTTAGGTTACAAATTAGCAAACTGGCAACAGTATGCACAAGAAATGCAAAATGGCAAAATGGAGCAATCACTTTTACCTTACAGACAAAAGATGGTAACTGCTTTACAACAAATCGTTGCTGATCAAAAATACACATTGGTATTAAAGACAGAAACATTGTCTCCGTACATGCAACCTAATATCTTAGACAATTTAACCATTCGCGTAGCGATGAAGTTAGGTTTACCTTTACCACAAGAAATCATGGATGCTTGGAAACAAGCGGGTGGTGTGCTTCCTGCAGCGCCAGCTAAAACAGCAGCGCCTGCTAAAAAAGGATAATACAGCCTTTATAAACTATTTATAAAAGAACCCCGTCTAATAAAGGCGGGGTTCTTATTTTTGTGTATGCAAACAAAAAAGCCAATTGGTGTATTTGATAGTGGGTATGGTGGGTTAACCATTCTTAAAGAACTGCAGCTTGCACTTCCTACCTACGATTTTATATACCTCGGAGACAATGCGCGTGCGCCTTATGGTCCAAGGTCTTTTGATACGGTATATCAGTACACGTTAGAAGCCGTCGATTGGTTGTTTGCTAAAGGTTGTGATTTGGTTATTTTGGCTTGCAACACAGCTTCTGCAAAAGCATTAAGAACCATTCAACAAAAAGACCTTGCTAGCCGTGGCAGTCATAAAAGAGTGCTGGGCGTTATTAGACCAACCACCGAAGTGCTGGGTCAATTTTCTACCTCACATCATGTTGGTATTGTGGGAACCAAGGGGACGGTAGAAAGTGAAAGTTACCCCACTGAAATCGCTAAATTTTTTCCGGAGGTAAAAGTGTTTCAGCAGGCTTGTCCTATGTGGGTGCCACTCATCGAAAATAGGGCTTACGATACCCAAGGAGCCCGTTTTTTTGTAGAACAAGACCTACATGCCCTTTTTGCAAAATCGGGCAAAATCGACACATTATTACTTGGCTGCACACATTACCCTTTATTATTAGATACTATTGAGTCACTCGTGCCTAAAGGCGTTACAGTGCTTACGCAAGGGTCGATTGTGGCTAAAAGTTTGGTTCATTATTTACAAAAGCACCCAGACATGGATGCTGGCATTACAAAGCAAAGTGACGTTGTATTTTATACCACCGACGCCACAGCGGATTTTGACGCCCATGCAGCCGACTTTTTAGGCTATTCGGTGCATTCTTTGCCCGCTTCGCTTTAATAATTGACTTTTTTGAGGCTGATTATCAATCAGTTAAAAAAAATCTTTCTTCCTTTTTTAACTTACACCTACTTTTCCTTACTTTTGCCGTCCTTTCACAAGACAGCAGCATGGTGACTGCCGTATATGAAACGAAACAAGATTAAAGGGTTAGTTAAAAAACGCAAGTTATGAAACGTACATTTCAACCGCATAAGCGCCGCCGTAAAACAGTTCACGGATTTCGTAAAAGAATGGAATCTGCTAATGGACGTAAAGTATTGGCAAGCCGTCGTAAAAAAGGCCGCAAGAAACTAACTGTTTCTAGCGAGAAAGGTTTAAAATAAACCGAACAGGAATCCGCTAACATAGATGTGTTAGTGATCCTCAAGATTTTACAATATAAGTCCTGCTTTTATAAGCAGGACTTTTTTAATTTAGTGTAGTCCCATTTTTAAAATATGGCCGCAACTTTTTCCTATAACAAGTTTGAAAAATTAAAAAGCCGTAAACAAATTGAACTCTTGTTTGCGAAAGGAAAAACTATTGCTGCATTTCCGGTTAAAGTATTTTACTTACCTGTCGAGCATACACCTGTGCATCCCGTGCAAGTTGGTGTGGGCGTTTCTGCCAGAAATTTTAAAAAAGCAGTAGACCGCAACACCATTAAAAGACGCATGCGTGAAGCCTACCGCCTACATAAACTTCCCTTACACGAACATTTAGTGGCGCAACAAAAAAGCGTTGTGGTTTTTATTTTGTGGATTGATAAACAAATGCCAACCACTGCTGCACTGCAAGATTTGATGCCAACAGTCATTGAAAAATTAATCAAACAACTTGGATGAAAATAATTTGGCAAATACTGAGTATCCCATTTATTGGGATCATTAAATTTTATCAGTACGTGATTTCGCCAGCGCTGGG
>JAGWVE010000098.1 GCA_018971025.1 Bacteroidota bacterium
GCTAATTCGGGAGCGTCCATGCCAAATTTTGTTTCCTCTTTGGCAATATGCACTTGTAACAAACAATCGATTACGCGGTTATTTTTTAGTGCTTGCTTATTTATTTCTTGTAGTAATTTTAAACTGTCTACCCCATGAATGAGGTGTACAAATGGCGCAATGTATTTGACTTTATTGCTTTGTAAATGACCAATAAAATGCCAGTTAATATTGGAAGGTAATACCGCCTGTTTTTCAACAAGTTCCTGCACGTAATTTTCACCAAAATCCCGTTGCCCTAATTTGTAAAGCGCTTCAATATCGGAAGCAGGTTTTAGTTTACTCACCGCTACAAGTGTAACAGCTGAATGTGCAAACTCCTGAATAATTTGATGGTATGCTTTTTCATTAACCGCCATAAAACCTGTTATTTATGCAAAGGTACACACAAGTGCTTATTTTCCCATAATAATGCCAGGTTGTAAGCAGGGCAACGGTATTCGAACTTAGCAAACGCTAATTTACTTAGTGGGCGCTTTAGCGGACTCGGAAGCATAGACGCCATATTGGCAATAAAAAATGGATAGGTACTTTGTTCAATTGCGGCTGGGTCTATGGTTTGCGTAGTGACAATATTTGAAGCGTCAACATTGTTTGTGCCGCCAAAATGCAAACGCGCCGATTGTAATAAAACGGTTTCTAGTGGATCTACACTTTTCGCAAGTAACGAATCTGCACTATGCAATAAGCTAGGTTTTAGCGCCATTAACGCCTCTATATTTTGCTGCTTTCCTGCATCTAATAAGCGGGCAATATGATACAAAATAACAGCTGGCTTGGCATAATGCGGTGCAATAAAATTTGCCTTACCTATATGCCAGTTGTTTTGAATGGCCGTTGTAATAAGTTGTAAAGAAGCAGTATCAGAACTTGTCCATTTTAAATTGTAGGCATTTACAAAACTGAGTACATTACAAAGTACCGCCATGTCAAAATCGATGGGCATTTTTTTACCAAACCAAGTGGAGTAAGCAGGTAATGTTTCAAAGGCTTTAAGTGTATTTTTTACAGTCTTCCCTTTTGTGTTTGCAAATAACTGCATGGTGTCATGTATAGCAGCTGCTCGCTCCCTAGCAACTTCCTGCGCCCAGAGTAAAATAACGGTGTCATCAAAATCGTCAGGTAATGATTGCGATTTATCAAATGTATTTAGCCATCCCGCATTGGGAAAAATTTGAGGCGTATCGGTACGCCAAAAATTATAAGTATCTCTCCCCTGCCTATTTTTAAAAAGCGCCGTAGAAACCATGGCATCTTTTGCTATTTGATTGATAATTCCTTGCTGAAAAGGCGTACAATACTTTTGGTACTTTTTGAGCGTGCGTACAATAAGACCGGTATAAAAAACATTGGGGTCGTTTTTAATGTTATTTTTATTGTAAGCATAAACCCGAGTGGAAGGAAAAATTCCGGGAGGAAACCCTGTATTTGCTTGTTGTAAGGACTGTATCTTTGTTAGCAACTGATAAGACCAAATGGTATCCTTGCTTGTTTGCGCATTAACACGCAAAACGAAGGCACAAAAAACAACAAATAATATTAGATGAACTATTTTCATGAATGGGATAGCAATTTACAAGATTCACCCAATAAACCACCTACAAACCTGGTATCTATATGTATGTAAGACTTTCAATTGTTGTTTATCCGAATTGGTTAGGCTGGGCCGGGTTTTTATCGATGGCACTTTTTAGATTTCCATTATGGTTATCTAGAGGCCTTACGTTTTGGAAATTAATGGGTACCGGTAAAAATGGAACTTTTGATAAAAATCCGGATTGGAATAGATGGGCGTTACTTGAAGTATATGACTCCACCACATCCAGCCCAACATTTATTACATGGTGGTGGAAACTATTTAACGCCACACAAACCATTTATGAATTAGAACCCATTGAAGGGCACGGACTATGGGATGGCAAAAAACCTTTTGGTGACCTTCCTAAAAATTCAGACTATGCAGGAAAGATTGCTGTACTCACAAGAGCCACCATTAAATTATCGGGCCTCAAAAGATTTTGGGAACATGTAGATGCCATTGCAAGTCAAATGGCTAGCGCTCCAGGTTTTATAACATCGGTGGGTATAGGTGAAGTACCTTTTATTAAGCAAGCCACTTTTAGCATTTGGGAATCCAAAGAACTCATGCGCAGCTTCGCTTATAAACTTCCATTACATAAAGAAGTCATCAAAAAAACCCATCAAGAAAAATGGTATTCCGAAGATATGTTTGTGCGGTTTAGAGTGATAGAGAAATGAATGTTGAATCTAATAAGCTAAACATATTCAATTACAAAACCTATTAAAATACCAACCAATAATGTTAAGGTTAAAAAAAATAGGTCAGCTATATATTTAGAAGGATTGTTTGTTGACTTTGACAGTCTTAATGCTTTTATCTTATTGTAAGTAAGGTAAGAGAATAAAGGGAAAAGTAAAATATATAGTGGTGACATAGAATATTTTAAATTAATTATAATATGCTTCAGCTATACAAATGCTAAAACTTACAACTGCAATACAAACTCCGATTGGGCCAAGTATTTTTTTAGCAACGACACCAAATGCTTTTTTCATTGCAACTTTGGTCCATCTAGATGAATTTGATGTACCTAAACTCCATAAAACATCTGCACCTATAGCTATTACCGCACATCTAATATAATCATTTGCTTCTAATTTCGCATAAGCATTATTAAAAAATAAAGAATTAATGTTATACGAAACATTAGAATTTTTCTCAGCTTGAATCAAAGACATTACAA
>JAGWVE010000099.1 GCA_018971025.1 Bacteroidota bacterium
CTTTCCACTGATCAAAGCGCAAATTGTCTATTAAAATAAAAAAAGTACTGATTCCTTTTTCTACATGTGGGAGCACTTTAAACTGCAATAGTTGATGGCTCATAATGGGTGCATCCGCTGCACCAGGGGCCACCCAGCCCGCATAATTTTTACTGATGTATTTAAAAAATGCAGTGTTGGCTTCTTTTTTTTGCGCTTGTAAAATATCACGCATTTCGGGACTATCTGATTTCTCCATTTCAAGTTCCCAATACACTAGTTTTTTATAAATGTCCTGCCACTCATGAAAATCAGGATTCTCCTGAAGCTGCATAAATAGTTTGGTAAACTCTTGTTGGTACGCAGCCGTGGTACTCGCCGCTACAAGGTCTTTGGTATCGATGATTTTTTTAAGGCTTAATAAAACCTGACTTGGATTAACCGGCTTGATCAGGTAATCACTAATTTGTCTACCAATCGCCTCATTCATGAGGTTTTCGGTTTCGTTTTTTGTAATGAGCACCACCGGCAGGTGCGGATGATCCATTTTAATACGGCTCAGGGTTTCTAGACCAGTTATGCCTGGCATGGTTTCGTCTAAAAGCACCACGTCTACAACGCTGGTTTCCAAGTATTCGATAGCGTCATAGCCATTGGTAAACGTGATGACTTCGTAACCCTTTTGTGTTAAAAAGATTTGTTGTGATTGCAAGCTATCTACTTCATCATCAACCCATAAGATCCTTCCTAATTGCATCAATTGTAGGTATTTAGTTAAAAAACGCTCCGTAAATCTATTTCATTCTTTGCTATCGAACTTCTATTTGTATTTTCGCAGCGGCCAACAGGTGGCAGTTTAACAATTTAACAACAGGCATGGTAGCACCAAAAAGAAAAATCATCAACGATCCGGTCTACGGATTTATCACGATCAATCATCCCCTGATTTTTTCAATTCTTGCCCATCCGTATTACCAAAGATTAAGAAGGATTACGCAAATGGCCATGGGTCAACTCGTGTATCCGGGTGCCGTGCATACCAGGTTTCATCATTCATTAGGCGCATATCATTTAATGGGTAATGCCGTTAATGAATTAAGAAGTAAAGGCACAATTATTACTGAAGAAGAAGAAGTGGCAGTGAAAGCGGCTATTTTATTACACGATATTGGACATGGCCCTTATTCGCACGCGCTTGAACATGTGGTGGTAAAAGGTGTTCACCACGAATCCCTCTCACTTCAAATTATGCATGAAATGAATGCAGCATTTGATGGCCAATTAACACTAGCGATACAAATATTTACGAACGCTTATCACAAACCTTTTTTACATCAACTCATTAGTGGACAACTCGACGTAGACCGTATGGACTACCTCAGTAGAGATAGCTTTTTTTGCGGTGTCAGCGAAGGTGTTATTGGTTACGATCGTATTTTAAAAATGCTTGTAGTAGTGGATGGTCAACTTATGATTGAAGAAAAAGGCATTTATTCGGTCGAAAAATTTTTAGTGGCGCGCCGTCAAATGTATTGGCAGGTATACCTCCACAAAACAGTTTTGTCTGCCGAAAAAATGTTGGTTAAAATTTTAGAGCGCGCACGAAGTTTATATACAAGTGCAGATGCTGGCATGCAAACGGGGTCGGCACTGGATTATTTTTTAGGTAGTTTTACAGGCGTCATGGACGCTTTTGCACTCGAGCAGTTTTGCAGTTTAGATGACCATGATATCATGCACGCTATAAAACGCTGGAGCACGCATCCAGACAAGGTTTTATCACTTTTGTGTAGCCGTTTTTTAAGCCGTCAACTTTACAAAACAACCATTCAGTCGGAACCTTTTTTACCTGCTATCATTGCTGATAAACAAAAAGAAAGCATCCATGCATTTAATTTAGATGCATCCGAAGTGGACTATGTATGTTTTACCGGAGAAGCTACCAATACACTCTACCAAACCAAAGACGAACTCATCAATATTTTATTTAAAGACGGAAGCATCAAAGACATTTCATTAATTGACAATGCACTGATCCATCAAAATTTATCTGCTGCTGTCAAAAAAAATTACATTTGTCAACTACTATAATATTCTACTATGCAATTTACTGCACAACAAATAGCTGTCATCATTTCAGGAACCATCGAAGGTAATCCGGATACTACTGTTACCTCCTTTGGAAAAATTGAAGAAGCCGCAGCAGGTCAACTTTCTTTTCTCGCCAACCCTAAATACGAAGAATATTTATACACGACAAAAGCGTCTCTGATCATTGTAAATGAAAGTTTACAATTGCAAAAAAATATATCGGCTACACTGGTGCGTGTTAAAGACGCATACAGTGCATTTGCTACACTTTTAACCACGTATCAAAACCTAAAAGCGCAGCAAAGAAAAGGCATTGAAACACCGAGCCATATTGCAAGCACCGCAACCCTTGGTACAGATGTTTTTGTGGGTGCCTTTGCATACATTGGTGAAAAAGTAACCATTGGCAATAACACCAAAATTTTTCCGGGTGCCTATATCGCAGAAAATGTTTCTATTGGAAGTGACACCACCATTCATGCAGGTGTTAAAATATATGAAGATTGCGTGATAGGAAATGACGTGATTATTCATGCAGGAACGGTTATTGGAAGTGATGGATTTGGCTTTGCACCTCAACCCGATGGCAGCTACCAAAAAGTACCTCAAATAGGCAATGTTATAATAGAAGATCAGGTAGAAATTGGAGCAAACACCACCATTGACAGGGCCACCATGGGTTCTACCATTATTAAAAAGGGTGTTA
>JAGWVE010000050.1 GCA_018971025.1 Bacteroidota bacterium
GATAATTCCATAAAGCGTGTTGCACTTCCTTTAGGTAATGAAGTTATTTCGGTGGCGCCTAAACCTATTAGTGCTGCCCCAGATCTTACAGCGGTAGATCAACCGGAAGCTGCAGCTTCTAAAAAAATACCGGGTAAAACGTATCAAAAACTAGGCCTGGTTATTTCTACAAACAGTATTCAATACCCCTTTACACAGTTTGATATTGTTGAAGGTGAAGTAGACGAAGATCAACAACGTTTTTTAGGTAAAGTAGAAAAGCAGGACCTCGCTAGATTTATAAATACCGAATTACTAGACGAGCAGGATAAATCACTGGTGCAACAACTTCGCAAATTATTGCCTTCCGAAGTAAGTAGGTATCTCGACCGCAATTCACCGTTTAGTGGTATATGGGAAAATATTGTACAGCAGCATAATGATCAGCTTCCCGAAGAAACCAGAACACTGATAAACGAATACCTGCATCCGAAAATTAAAAAATTATTTGAGCACTGTGGCGAAAGCCTCTTGGTGTATACCTTACCAGAAAAAAAACAATTTGTAACGGCTAATTTAGAGCCCGCAGAGCTGGTATGTAATTTTATTGCTCCCTACTTTGAAATTCAATACACAAAAGGCGCTTATGAAATTGAGTGCCGCGTAAAACTGCCACTCTCCGACGTCAATATTTCAGAAAACGAATGTACCAGCCCTCTACTTTTTAAATACCATCAGCAGTATTTTACCTGGAAAAAATCAGAAGATATTTTAATGATGGAATCTTTTTTACCAAGCGGCAAAATTGTTATTCGCAAAGAAGAGTGGGCTGAAAAATTACAAACCTTTGTATTGCCGCTTTCTAAAATGTACCATATTCATTTTGGCAACGTCGAAAAAGAAGAGCTCAATAATATTACACCAGAAGTAAGTATTCATCTTAAAGAGCGTGGCGATTATTTATTATTTCAGCCTGTTTTTTCTTACCAAGGATTTGAAGTGCGCGCCATTGATAAAGACAAAATCATTGTTCCGCTTTCCGATAAAATTTTAATGATACAGCGCAATCTAGAAACAGAAGCCCGTATCATTTCAAAAATAGAATCATTGCATTCAGGTTTTGTGAGACCCGAACAAAGTGATTTACTTGCATTAAAAGGAGCAGAAGTTTTAAAAAATAACTGGTTCTTTTTGTTTGTAGACGCTGTTAAAGACATGAGTATTCCTGTGTTTGGATTTGAAGCACTCAAAAACTTCAGGTTTAATACAGCAAAACCTTCTACCAAGATATTTATTAGCAGCAATACCGATTGGTTTGACGCTAAAGTTGAAATTCATTTTGGAGAACAAAAAGTGAGTGTCGAAGACGTTAAAAAAGCGCTTGCCAGCAAACAACAATTTGTGCCATTACAAGATGGAACCCTTGGTATCTTGCCAGAAGAGTGGATTAAAAAATACGCGCTATTATTTAGAGTGGGCGAAGGCCGTTCAGAAAATATCAAGTTAAGCAAATATCATTTTAGTGTTATTGAAGAGCTTTACTTGCAACGTGACGAAGAGGAATTGTTTTTCCAGTTAGAAGAAAAATACGAGCGCCTCAAAGAAAATCATTCGATTAAAGAGGTGCCTGCACCTAAGCATTTAAAAGAAGTGTTGCGCCCTTACCAAGAAAGTGGTTTTCAATGGCTTAATTACTTACGAGAAGTACGCTGGGGCGGCATCTTAGCCGATGATATGGGACTTGGAAAAACCATTCAAGCCCTAAGTTTTTTACATCATTTAAAATCAGAAGAAGGTACTTTAAAAGCACTTGTGGTTTGTCCTACCACGCTCATGTACAACTGGCAAAATGAAATTGGAAAGTTCACGCCAAATATTAGTTTTTATGTACACCATGGTGCTGGTCGTTCTCGTGATGCACTTGCGTCTAACGAGGCAGATGTAATTATCACTACTTATGGAACACTCCGTAGCGATATCAAACAATTTGTAGAAGTAGCTTTTGATTATGTTGTACTTGATGAAAGCCAAGCCATCAAAAATCCAAATAGTAAGGTTACTAAAGCGGCTGGCTTATTAAAAGCAACCAATAGGCTTTGTTTGAGTGGTACACCTCTTCAAAACAATACATTTGATATATACGCGCAAATGAACTTTTTGAATCCTGGTATGCTCGGTAGCGTTGAGTTTTTCAAACAAGAATTCTCTATTCCTATTGACAAGTTTGGCGAAAAAGAACAAAAAGATCATTTACGGAAACTCTTGTATCCATTTATGTTAAGACGTACCAAAGAGCAGGTGGCCAAAGACTTACCTGAAAAACAAGAAATGGTATTGTTTTGTGAAATGGGCGATGAGCAGCGTAAAATTTATGAAGCATTCCGAAACGATTACCGTGATAAAATTTTAGGTGTTGTAGACAATCAAGGTATTCAAAAATCACAGTTAACTATTTTACAAGGCCTTATGAAGCTGCGTCAAATTTGTGATAGCCCTTCCATCATAAAAGACGAAGAAAAATTCCCGAACGTATCTGTGAAGCTAGAAGAAATTGGTAGAGAAATCACAGAAAACATTAGCAACCATAAAGCGCTTGTGTTTTCACAATTTTTAGGCATGCTCGCACTCATTAAAGAGCGTCTCACAGAGCTTGGCGTAGATTACGAATATTTTGATGGAAGCAGCACTGTATTAGAAAGAGAACGTGCCATCCAGCGTTTTCAAAATGACGATACCTGTCGCGTGTTTTTAATTTCACTGAAAGCAGGTGGTGTGGGTTTAAACCTTACCGCTGCAGACTATGTATATATTGTGGACCCATGGTGGAACCCAGCTGTAGAGCAACAAGCCATTGACCGAACACACCGTATTGGTCAAACCAAAAACATTTTTGCGTACCGTATGATTTGTACGGATACGGTCGAAGACAAGATATTAAAACTCCAAGACCGCAAACGCAGTTTGGCACGTGAACTGATCACCGATGATGAAGGCTTTGTGAAGAGCCTTACGCGTGAAGACGTTGAATATTTATTTAGCTAAGCTTATTGAATTTCTGCGGCTGCAATGTTTGCATCCGGCGCTTTTTTAAACTCGTCTTTGCATTCTGTTGAGCAAAAGCCAATCACTTTGTCTTTGTAATGCGCTGTATCTGAAATGCCAGCAGTGACCGGCATACCACAGGTAGGATCTTTTTTATTGTTCACCATCGATACGGGGAAACTGGTGGTGTCGGCTTCCATACTTGCCGCTTGTGTAGCGGTGTCAGCAGCAGGTGCTTCAGGCGCTTTTTGATTGTTACAGCTTGCCACAATTGTTGTTGCAATCAATAGTTGGGTGAAACTTCGTTTTATACCGGTGAACATGTGTTAAAGTTTTATGTAGTTGCAATATTTCGTTTCTGTAATCGTTTAACAAATTTAACAAACTTTATCCTTATTAAAAAGGGGCTCACCGATATTCAAATAAGGATCCCAATTATCACGCTACCTTGCCTTTAAACTTATTTAAATTACAGCTGTCTAGCATTATAGATTAACTTTGCACCGCCTAATAAGCACATATTTATGAAAAAATTAGTTTCGTTATTATTACTGGTTTCCTTTGTTTCTTTTGCTAGCGCTCAATCTGTAGCGACCGTAAAAGGCATTTTAATTGATTCCTTAAACAAGCAGTCTTTAAAAGATGCTTCCATTGTAGTGCTTTCCTCAAGTGACTCTTCGCTTGAAGTTTTTACCCTTGCAAAAGCGGATGGTAGTTTTAGTATTAACAATGCGCCTTTTGGAGACATGATTGTGCAAGTTAAATTTCAAGGCTACGAGCCGTTTTCTAAACGAATTGTTTTTTCTGCAAAAAATAGCCAAGTAGACCTTGGTAAAATATATTTAAAACAAGCGGCCAATGATTTAGGTAATGTAACGGTAACGCAGTCGCCTATTCAAATGAAAAAAGATACCGTAGAATTTACGGCTTCTGCTTTTAAAACTAAACCAAATGCAGTAGCCGAAGATTTACTTAAAAAAATTCCGGGTATTCAAGTAGATAAAGATGGTGGGATTAAAGCACAAGGTGAAACCGTTCAACGCGTATTAGTTGATGGCAAGCGCTTTTTTGGTGATGATCCTAAAATGGCAACAAGAAATTTACCTCCAGATATCATTGACAAAATTCAAGTGTTTGATGCTGCGAGTGATCAAAGTGCATTTACGGGTTTTGATGATGGTAACCGTGTAAAAACAATTAACATCACCACACGTAAAGATAAACGCAAAGGTTATTTTGGTAAAGCTGCAGTTGGTATGGGAGGCAATGATGATGGCGCGTTATTTGACGATAATATGAACCTAAGTAAGTTTAATGGCGACCAACAAATTACATTGATTGGCCAGGCCAATAACGTAAATAAGCAAAACTTTTCTGTTCAAGACATGCTTGGATCACTAGGTGGCGGCGGCTTTGGCGGCGGCGGTGGTGGTCGTGGCGGCGGCGGTGGTGGTGGTGCAATGACCATTACTATGGGCGGCGGTGGAGGCGGTGGCCTACTTGGAACTGGCGGCGGTGGTGGTTTAGTTAAAACACTTGCTGGTGGCTTAAACTACAAAGACAACTGGGGTACAAAAACTCAATTCTCTGGAAGTTATTTTTACAATGATCAAACGACAACAAGAGATCAAAAAAGTTTAACTGAAAACTTAATTACCGGAAGTGCTGATTCTTCTATTTTTAGCAATCAAGTACAAAGCTCAGTAACCAATAATAAAAATCACCGTATCAATTTTAATATCGAAACCAATTTTGATACAAGTAATAGTTTAATCATTAGACCTAATATTACTTTTCAGGATACACATTCAGAAACTTTTCAAACAACAAGTTCTACTAAAGGAAAATTCACAAACTTAAATAGTTCACGTGTTAATTCTAGTAGAGACAATCAAGGTATCAATGGTAGTTTAGATGCAACTTTCAGACACCGTTTTGCAAAACGTGGCCGTACCTATTCTGTAAATCTTAATTCTAGCTATAGCACAAACGATGGTACGGGTACCAACTGGTCTATGAATCAGTACAGTTTACCAACCAGAAATTATACAGATACACTTGATCAAATTTATACCAGCAATCGTGATGGTAAAAACAATAGCGCTACATTATCTTACACAGAGCCTATTGGTAAAAACAAATTGTTAGAATTCAATTATAATATTGCCAATAATATCAACACTTCTGGTAAAACAACTTTAGGTTTTAATAAGCTTACTAATAAGTACGATATCAATGTGCCTAATTTGAGTAACGTTTTTGAAAACACATTTAATTCAAATCGATTCACGTTAAATTACCGTATTCAAGATGCTAAGTATAATTTTAGTATTGGTTCGGGACTTCAAGTTGGAGATTTAAGTAGTTATAACATTACCAAAGACTCTACCTTAAAGCAGCACTATATTAATATTTTCCCTTCCGCTAATTTTAGATACGATTTTACAAAGTCTAAAAATTTACGCATATTTTATAATGGACGTACATCGCAACCTACTGCAGATCAATTGCAGCCTGTGGTTGACAATAGCAATCCATTACTTATCAGAACAGGTAATCCAAATTTGAAGCAACAATTTTCGCACTCTTTCAGATTCATGTACAATTCATTTGACATGTTCTCTCAAAAAATAATTTTTGCAACAGTGAGTGGAAGCTTTACGGAAAATGATATTCAAAATTCTACAACGGTATTACAAAATGGATCACAAATTATAAAACCAGTGAATTTAAACGGAACGTATAACGTAAATGGATTTTTTAATTATGGTTTCCCTATTAAAAAGCCAAAGAGCAATTTAAATTTAATGGCCAACGTATCACGTAGTCAAACACAAACACTTATTAATAGTTTGAGTAATTACACACGTAATACGAATTTAGGTGGTACCATTTCTTGGACAACCAACATCAAGGAAGGCTTTGACATGAACTTCTCTTCTAACTCTAATTTGACAATGGCGCGTTATACATTACAGCCTACACAAAACGGAGACTTTTTTACGCAAACTGTTTCGGCAGAGGCAACCGTATATTCCAAGAGTGGATGGGTATTATCATCTGATTTTGATTATATCTACAACACCGGACGTAGCGCTGGATACAATACAAGTATCCCTCTATGGAATGCAAGTTTGTCTAAGCAAATGCTAAAAAATAAAGCAGGAGAACTTAAAATTTATATGTTTGATTTACTCAATCAAAACATTAGTATTTCAAGAAACGTAACCGGTAATACCATTCAAGATTTACAAACCAAAGTACTTAAGCGTTATTTCATGATAAGCTTTACCTATAATCTGCGTAGGTTTGGCGCTTCACAAGGGCCTCAAAATCCAATGATGAAAATGATGCAAATGCCTGGCGCAGAGCGTCAAATGAATAATATGATGCGCACTTTTAGAGGCGGAGGCATGTAAACCATACTTTTTTCTTCAAAAAAGGCTACTCTTGACCCGGGTAGCCTTTTTTTATACTTACAGTCGTTAGTATAAATGAGGATTTTTTGTGCAAAACCCCTTATTTTACTGCAAACTAACCTATTTTTACACCTTCAAAAGAAAACAAAACCTTTAGGGTGAACAAAGCATTTCAATATAGAAACACAAATAACTACCCAACATCAATTTGTATGGGTACTATTTCTATTGCTAAAGTTCTGGTCAGATCGCGACGTGGATGCTGATAGGACGAGCAACTGGCACTTGCCCCTATCAGTGAAAAAATCCCCAGTTTAATTTTTCATTTTCTTTTTCTACAATTTTAATTGAAGGCGTTGGAACAAAAAATAATTGTTCGCGTAGCAAATGCTAGCGACGTTACATATGCTCAAACCATTACAGACGAAATGGAATCTTCGGCAAAAGCCAGGGGTACTGGTATTGCAAAAAGAAGTCCCGAATACGTTGCTAAAAAAATGGAAGAGGGCAAGGCAGTTATTGCAATTGAACCTGATGGTACATGGGTAGGCTTTTGCTATATTGAAGTTTGGGGACATGAAACATTTGTTGCCAATAGTGGACTCATTGTAGCACCTGCGCATAGAAAAAGTGGCGTTGCTAAATTAATCAAGCAAACCATTTTTAATTTATCCAGAGAGCGTTATCCAAACTCAAAAATATTTGGTTTAACAACGGGCCTAGCTGTGATGAAAATCAATAGTGACCTGGGTTACGAGCCAGTTACCTATAGTGAATTAACCGATGACGAAGAGTTTTGGGCAGGCTGTAAAAGCTGTGTAAACTATGAAATTTTGCAGAGCAAAGAGCGTAAAAACTGTATGTGTACAGCGATGTTGTATGACCCCGCAGATCATTACACGCCTACAGAAACAGCACAGGAATTCAGTAGCAATTCAAAAATCTACGAACGCTTTATGAAATTCAAACAAAGCAGTTTGTTACAATGGTTTAGAAAAAAAGAAAAAAACACAAGCAAGCATCAATCAATCGAAAAAAAATAATACAATGGCAAGTGAATTACATCAAGTAAAGGCAGGTGATAAAGTGGTACTCGGATTTAGCGGCGGTTTAGATACTTCTTATTGCGTTAAATATTTGACAGATGAAAAAGGGTATGAAGTACATAGTGTGATTGTAAACACCGGAGGTTTTTCGGAGGAAGAATTAAAAAATATTGAAGCCCACGCGTATAATTTAGGCGTAAAAACACATACCACAATTGACGCTGTAACATCTTATTATGATAGCATTATCAAGTATTTGATTTATGGCAATGTGCTCAAAAACAATACATACCCACTCAGTGTAAGTGCTGAGCGCCTCAGTCAAGCACTTCATATTGCGGAGCATGCCAAAAAAATGAATGCCACCGCCGTAGTGCATGGTAGCACGGGTGCAGGCAATGACCAGGTTCGTTTTGACATGGTTTTTCATATCATGATTCCTGGGGTTACCATTATTACCCCTATTAGGGACATGCAACTGAGTAGAGAAGATGAAATTGCCTATTTAAAATCAAAGGGTGTTACCATGAATTTTGAAAAAGCAGCGTATTCCATTAATAAAGGGCTTTGGGGAACTAGTGTTGGTGGTAAAGAAACTTTAACATCTAAAGGCATGTTGCCAGAGTCTGCTTGGCCAACACAAGTAACAGCTTCAGGCACCGAAGAAATAAGTTTGCATTTTGAAAAAGGCGCACTAACTATGATCAATGACAAACGTTTTGATCATCCAACAAAAGCCATTCAATATTTACAAACCATTGCGGGTGCGTATGGTATTGGTAGAGACATACATGTGGGCGATACCATTATTGGAATTAAGGGGCGTGTTGGTTTTGAAGCGGCAGCGCCTATGGTTATTTTAAAAGCGCATCATGCACTTGAAAAACATGTGTTAACCAAGTGGCAATTAAATTGGAAAGATCAATTAGCGCAGTTTTATGGTAACTGGTTACATGAAGGTCAAATTATGGACCCAGTGATGCGCGATATAGAAGCGTTTTTAGAAAATGCACAAGAAAATGTAACAGGTACTGTATTTGTACAATTACATCCTTACCGTTTTACAGTGATCGGTATCGAATCTGCATTTGATTTAATGAGTAGCAAGTTTGGTAAATATGGTGAAATGAATAGTGGTTGGTCTGGTGAAGACGTTCGTGGATTTTCTAAAATATTTGGTAACCAAACATCTATTTACCACAGCATCAAAAATAGCCAATCATGAAAAAAATAAATGTTGGTATAGCAGGTGGTGCTGGATACACAGGTGGTGAGCTCATCAGAATTTTAATACATCACCCACAAGTTAACATCACATTTATACACAGTAGCAGTAATGCGGGTAAGCCTGTATCTGCTGTCCACACAGATTTAGTAGGTGATACAAACTTAGTTTTTACGCAAACTTTTTCTGATGCGATTGATGTATTATTTTTATGTGTAGGTCATGGCGAAGCAAAAAAGTTATTAGCAGAGCAAAAGGTTGACCCGTCTGTTTCCATTATTGATTTGTCGCAAGATTTTAGACTTGCAGCAAATGCAAGCATTGGAGATAGAACTTTTGTTTACGGCCTACCAGAACTCAACCGTGAAAAAATAACCACTGCAAAAAATATTGCGAACCCAGGCTGTTTTGCAACAGCTATTCAGCTCGCATTATTGCCGCTTGCAAAAGCTGGTCTCTTGCAAGATATTTACACAACAGGTATTACGGGGTCTACGGGTGCTGGGCAGTCATTCAGCGCTACTTCTCATTTTAGTTGGCGTGCAAATAATATTCAGTCTTATAAAACACTGGATCACCAACACGTTTTTGAAATTGTACAATCCATCAATCATTTGCAATCAGATGCGCCACTTAGTACAAGTGGTGAAGGGTCTGGACTTCATTTTGTGCCATGGAGAGGTGATTTTACAAGAGGTATTTATACCAGTTCTGTGTTGGATTGTAGTTTACCACTAGAAGCCGTTCAGGAAATGTATGCTAACTATTATGCGGCGCATCCATTTGTGGTGGTATCAGATGCTGCAATCCATTTAAAGCAGGTAGTGAATACCAATAAATGCGTATTGCAAATTGAAAAGAAGGGTGGCAAACTTGTTGTGCACACGGCTATTGACAATCTAATAAAAGGCGCTAGTGGACAAGCTGTTCAGAATATGAACTTGGTTTTTGGTCTTGGCGAAACAACAGGCCTTTTATTTAAAGCAAACTTTTTTTAGACATGAAACTATTTGACGTATATCCACTTAATAATATCACCATTACAAAAGCTGCGGGTTCGTACGTGTGGGATGAAAAAGGTACGGAGTATCTTGATATGTATGGCGGACACGCTGTTATTAGCATTGGTCATACGCATCCATACTGGGTTTCGGCCATTGAAAAGCAACTACATCAAATTGCTTTTTATTCTAACTCTGTTATCATTCCTATTCAATCTCAATTAGCAGAAAAAATTGGATTAATTAGCGGCAAACGAAATTTCCAACTTTTTTTATGCAACAGCGGCGCCGAAGCCAACGAAAACGCTTTAAAACTTGCGTCTTTTGTAACAGGCCGTAAAAAAATTATTGCATTTACAAAATCTTTCCACGGAAGAACGTCACTTGCTGTTGCTGCTACAGACAATCCGTCTATTGTAGCACCTGTAAATGAAACAGATAATATTATTTTCTTGCCTTTTAATGATGAGCAGGCTTTACAAGCATGTTTTGAAAAAGAGGGTGATACCATTGCTGCTGTTATTATAGAAGGTATACAAGGTGTTGGCGGGATAAGGGTTGCATCTAATTCTTTTTTACAAAGTATCAGGTCATTGTGCGACAAGCACGGTGCTTTATATATTGCAGATAGTGTACAGTGTGGTTATGGTAGAACTGGTCAGTTTTTTGCACACGATGCTGCTGGCGTAGATGCCGATATTTATTCGATGGCAAAAGGGATGGGCAATGGATTTCCTATTGGTGGCATTTTAATTGCACCCCATATTGCACCTAAATACGGCATGCTAGGTACTACGTTTGGCGGCAATCATTTGGCATGCGCTGCTGCACTTGCGGTAGTAGAGGTAATGGATAACGAAAATTTATTAGCAAGTGCTGCATCTAATGGCGCCTACTTAATAGAAGCGCTATCAAAAATTCCTCAACTACAAAATGTAAGAGGTAGGGGTCTCATGATTGGTTTTGATGTGCCGGATGAAATCAAAGATTTAAAAAAAGTATTACTACAGGAGTTTAAAGTATTTACTGGCGAAGCAAAACCCAATGTTATCAGATTGCTTCCTTCTTTAGCTATTACCAAACAGGAAATTGATTTATTCTTAGATAGACTTCAAAAAGCCATTCAATCTTTGTTATGAAAAAATTTATCGAAGTAAGTGACGTTACAGACATACAAGCACTCATCAATAAAGGCTTGGCGTACAAGCAGCATCCATTCATGGATAAAACCCTTGGTGCCAATAAGCGCGTGGGCTTACTTTTTTTGAATCCTAGTTTGCGAACAAGACTTAGTACACAAGTGGCTGCGCAAAATTTAGGCATGGATGCCATTGTTTTTAACGTTGACAAAGAAGGCTGGGCTTTAGAATTTGCAGAAGGTGCCATCATGAATGGGACTACTGTCGAACACGTAAAAGATGCAGCGCCAATTTTAGGTCAGTACTTTGATATTTTATGTATCCGTACTTTTCCGGGCTTGCAAAATAGAGAAGAAGATTACGCCGAAAAAATTATCAATCAGTTTATAAAATATGCGGGTGTCCCTGTTGTTAGCCTCGAAAGCGCAACACTGCATCCACTTCAATCGTTAACAGATTTAATTACGATACAGGAATCCATTGTAGCTACTGGGCTTGTTAAAAAACCAAAAGTAGTGTTAACCTGGGCGCCGCATGTAAAAGCATTACCACAATGTGTGGCTAACAGCTTTGCGCAGTGGGCAACAGCTGCCAATTTTGCGGATGTTGTTGTAACGCACCCAGCGGGTTACGAACTTTCAGAAAAATACACCAAGGGCGCTACTATTACACATGATCAAGCTGCGGCTCTAGAAGGCGCCGATTTTGTATATGTCAAAAACTGGAGTTCTTACGAAGATTATGGTAAAGTTTTTTGCACCGATCCTGCATGGATGTTAACGACAAATTCACTCAAGCATTCTAATAATGCAAAAGTGATGCACTGTTTACCTGTAAGAAGAAATGTAGAACTCTCGGATGAAATATTAGATAGCGCAAATAGTTTAGTCAGCAAACAAGCAGGTAACAGGGTTTGGGCAGCACAAGCCGTATTGTCCACTATATTAAATTCAAACCAGTAAGCGTGGAAAAAATATCCATTATAAAAATTGGTGGCAATATCATTGACAATGAAGTAAATCTCGCTTCCTTTTTAAACGCGTATGCGGCTGTAGAAGGAAAGAAAATTTTAATTCATGGCGGTGGTAAATTGGCTACTAAAATGGCTGCCGATTTAGATATACCGCAGCAAATGGTGGATGGCAGGAGAATAACAGATGCTGCTACACTTAAAATTGTAACGATGGTATACGCTGGCTACATCAATAAAAATATTGTAGCGGCGCTTCAGGCAAAAAATATACAGGCACTTGGTATTTGTGGCGCAGATGCAAATATTATTAAAGCGCATAAAAGAATACACGCCACTACCGATTATGGTTTTGTAGGTGACATTGATGTGGTGGATTCAAAAAAAATTATTCAGTTATTAGACGCTGGTTTATCCCTTGTAGTGGCGCCGATTACACACGATGGCGCTGGCCAGTTATTAAATACCAATGCCGATACCATGGCGCAGGCCATTGCTACTGCTATTAGTAGTGTGTACGAAGTTTCTTTGGTGTACTCTTTTGAAAAAAAGGGCGTTCTTTCTGATATCCATAATAATGATAGTGTTATTCCGGTAATTCATCCGGAAAATTATGCCAGTTTAAAAGCGAGTGGTCAAGTTAATGAAGGGATGATTCCAAAACTAGACAACGCTTTTGAAGCTTTGCAAAAAGGGGTGAGCAGGGTTATTATTGGCGACGCTCTAGACATCAAAAATTTAATTGCTGGTACTGCTGGCACAACCATACAAAAAAATTAAAGTAAGGTGGAAGCAAATAAACATACCTACGCATCCGCTGCAATCGCTTTATTACAAAAGCTCATTGCAACGCCTTCTTTTAGTAAAGAGGAAGATGCGACTGCTTCCATTTTATTTGATACGCTACAACAAAATGGTGTAACACCTAATAGGCACCTCAACAATGTTTGGGCTGCAAACAAAAACTTTGATCCTGCAAAGCCTACCATACTTTTAAATTCACATCACGATACCGTAAAGCCTAATGCAGGCTATACACTTGATCCGTATGATCCAATTATTAAAGAGGGTAAATTATATGGGCTAGGAAGTAATGACGCCGGTGCATCACTTGTATCATTACTGCATGTTTTTTTACATTATTACAACGCGCCAAATCTTAGCTACAATCTTATTTATGCAGGTACTGCCGAAGAAGAAATTTCTGGCAAAAATGGCATCGAAAGTTTGGTGCCACATTTGCCCGCTATCGATTGTGCTATTATTGGAGAGCCCACTAAGATGCAATTAGCAGTGGCAGAGCGTGGACTAATGGTGTTAGATGTAGTAGTACCAGGTGTTGCTGGCCATGCAGCAAGAGGCGAAGGGGTCAATGCGATATATCAAGCACTTCCGGTTATTGATGTATTTAAGAATTATGTTTTTCCAAAATCTTCTGATTTGTTAGGTCCAGTTCAACAAACTGTAACGGTTATTGAAACCACCAATAAGGCGCATAATATAGTACCACCCGACTGTAAATTAGTGGTGGATGTGCGTGTGAATGAGTGCTATACGTTTGCACAAATTCTAGAAGAACTTAATGCTCAAATAAACAATGCCGCTGTAACTATAACGCCAAGGAGCACGCGCATTAAATCTTCGGCAATTGCGTTAGATCATCCGCTAGTTAAAGCAGGAATAGCTATTGGCAGCAAGCCATACGGCTCACCTACAACTTCAGATAAAGCGCTTGTTTCATTTCCGGCTTTAAAAATGGGTCCTGGAGAATCTGCAAGAAGTCATAGCGCCGACGAATTTGTATATGTTGAAGAAATTAAAAATGGCATACTAAAATATATTGAATTGTTAGATCAGGTGTTACTTCAAAAATAACAGCTGAATAAAAAATAGGAATAATGAAACTTTGGCAAAAAAATACAAACGTAGCAGCAGCAGTAGAAAATTTTACAGTTGGAAACGATCCGGCATTTGATGCCATGCTCGCACCCTTTGATGTACTAGGATCACTTGCACATGTACGTATGCTTGCACAGGTAGGTTTAGTAGAGTCTTCGGAGGCGCAATTAAT
>JAGWVE010000008.1 GCA_018971025.1 Bacteroidota bacterium
ACCACCAATCCGGTTCAGCAGGACGCATACATTCAGGCGGCTACTAAAAAAGGATATACCGTTGTTAAAATGGAAACCCTCGTAGACTCGGCTTTCATTAACAATATGGAAATGAAATGGGAGAATGTAACTTTTGTAAGAGTTGACGCGGATATCGTTGATAATTTAATTGACAAGCAGGAGTCTAACGAATCTGTGCTTAGTAAAGACGACGCCGAAAAATTAAAGGAGCTATTTAATCTACAAATTGCAGATTTACACGTTACCACAGAGGTTAAAGGCTTAAGTGCTGATAGCGCACCGGTGGTGGCTACTAGGCCAGAATTTATGCGCCGTATGAAAGATATGGCCGGCGTAGGTGGAGGTATGACTGCGTTTTATGCGCAAATGCCGGATGAAGTAACCTTAACGGTTAATGGTAATCATCCAATTTATCAGACCCTATTAAAAGAAGGCAACGCGGAGCTACAAAAAAGTCAGGTGCGTAATTTAGCAGATCTAGCTTTACTATCTCAGGGGTTATTAAAAGGGAATGATTTAACCAACTTCATTAATAGAAGCGTAGATCTATTACAAAATAAATAAGCGTAATTTAAAAAGCGCGGTTAAGCACTTAAGCGAAGGTCAATCATTTTGAGCTGAATGGTTTTTTCATTATTCCATTCATTTTCGTCGAGTGTAAAAACAATATCTAATGGCTGATTCATTTGTAGCAATGCAAATTTATCAGCCATTTTAAATCCTATTCCTGTAAGTGTAATACCGTTTTGTTGTAATACAAACCGGATATGCTGCTCTTTTACAATTTTTGAGTAGCTCGTATTGTTGACGCCTCTTGCAATAAACACAGGCTTCATATTTTCGGGACCAAAAGGTTCCATCTGCGACAAAATATTATAAAACCCTTGGTTGATTTCTGTAAAAGAAATAGGTGCGTCAATAACAATCTCTGGAATGAGTAAGTCGTCGGTAATTTGAGCTGCAACAGCTGCTTCAAATGCCGCCGCAAAAGCAGGAACCTTCTCCGGAAGCAGGGTCATACCGGCGGCGGCAAAATGCCCACCATAGCCAATTAAATGTTCGCGGCAAGCATGTATGGCTTCATATAAATTAAAGCCAACCACACTGCGTGCGCTGCCTGCAGCAATATCTCCACTTTTGGTTAACACAATCGTGGGTCTATAATAGGTTTCTATCAGTCTACTCGCTACAATACCTACCACACCTTTATGCCAGCTTTCTTGGTATACAAAAGTTGTTTTTTTACCCGTATGCGATGGGTCGTTGATAATTTGAGCGAGGGCGTCTTCTGTAATACTGCTATCTGCTTCACGTCTATCTAAATTATCAGACTGGAGCATTTGTGCAAATTCTAGTGCCTTGGTAGCGTCTTTTTCAATAAATAATTGCACAGCTTTTTTTGCATCATCCATTCGGCCAGCAGCATTGATGCGCGGCGCTATTACAAATACCAAATTGGTTAAGAGCATTTTTTTCTCAACCTTAGAAAGTTGGAGTAATGCTTTTATGCCAGGGCATGGATTTTGATTTACTTTTTCAAGTCCGTAGTAGGCTAAAATTCTATTCTCGCCAGTGAGTGGTACAATGTCTGCAGCTATTGCTGTGGCTGCTAAATCTAAATAGTCTAGATAGCTGGATGCGGGTAAGTCTAATTTTTGCGCTAGCGCCATCATTAATTTAATCCCCACGCCACAACCACATAGTTCTTTGTATGGGTAAGGGCAATCAATTTGTTTGGGATTTAAAATAGCAACAGCAGGAGGTAATATAGGGTCTGGTAAGTGGTGATCACACACAATAAAATCAACACCTAATGTTTTTGCATACGCAATAAGATCGGTAGATTTTATACCGCAGTCTAGAGATACAATTAAAGTACAACCTGTTTCTTTGGCGTAATCGATTCCCATTTTAGAAACACCGTATCCTTCTTTGTAACGGTGCGGAATGTAATAATCAGTATTATCATGAATGCCACAAATAAACTGATACATGCTTGCCACCGCTGTGGTTCCATCAACATCGTAATCGCCAAAAACAAGTATTCTTTCGTTTGTGTCACGTGCCGTTAAAATGCGGGCAACCGCTTTGTCCATGTCTTTCATGAGCCAAGGATCATGTAGGTCCGACAGCTGGGGTCTGAAAAAGCTTTTTGCAACGTCAAAGGTTTCGATACCCCTTGCTACTAATATGCTACAAATGGTTTTATTGATAGACAAGGCGGCTTGTAAGGCCTCCGTTTTGACTGCATCGGATGCTACTATCGTCCACCTTTTTTCCATTAATATTTTCTATCGGTTGTATACCTTACTAGTTCTTCAAGTGCTTCGCGAACTTCGGAAGGAGGGAAGCTGTGAAGTATTTCAAGCGCCTCATCTCTAAAGGCAAACATTTTACCTGTTGCATAGTTTATGCCGCCAAATTTTTCTACTGCATCTAGAACAAAATCAACTTTATCTTTTTGGGTATTTTGATTTTTGATGATGTAGATAATTTTTTTACGCAGTGCTGCGTCGCAATTGTTAAGCGTATAAATAAGTGGCAGCGTTAGTTTTTTTTCTTTGATATCATTACCCGTGGGTTTACCAATGGATTGGTTGCTGTAATCAAAGAGGTCATCTTTTATTTGAAAAGCCATACCCACTTTTTCTCCAAAGAGGCGCATTTTTTCGATGGCGTCATCATTGTCAAAAGTAGTAGAAGCGCCCGCTGCACAAGATGATGCCAAAAGCGAAGCAGTTTTGCCGCCTATAATTTCGTAATAAATAGATTCGTCTAAATTGAGTTTGCGCGATTTTTCTAATTGCAATAATTCGCCTTCACTCATGAGTCTTACGGCAGTAGAAAGAATTTGTAAAACGCGGTGGTCTTTATTATCTAGAGAAAGTAAAAGGCCTTTAGAAAGCAAATAGTCGCCAACTAAAACAGCAATTTTATTTTTCCATAAAGCATTGATCGAAAAAAAACCCCTGCGTTCATTTGCTTCGTCTACCACATCATCATGAACAAGTGTTGCGGTATGTAATAGTTCAACCAAAGAAGCTGCACGGTATGATGCATCATTAATGTCGCCACCTAATTTAGCGCTGAGTAACACAAACATAGGACGCAGTTGTTTGCCTTTTCGGCGCACAATGTATTGCATGATGCGGTCTAGGAGCGCAACCCTGCTTTTTACGGCTTCCCTAAAATGAACCTCAAAAAGGTCTAATTCTTTTGATATAACTTTCTTGGCTAGTTCCATTGTTTACAGGGCTGCAATATAGCCAGGATTGGGCAGAATTTAACGAACAAAAAGCAGCGAAATGCGTTAGTACTGCCTCTAAGTAAGGTAATTGTCTGCGTATTTACACTTTTAACAATGTCTAAAGCATAGATAGTTCCAGGATCTATCATATTTAGAGTAATTTTGTATTATCATTAATTTAATAAGTTATGGCAAGTAAGAAAGTTGTTTTAATGGGCACACTAGCACTCCTAGTAAGTACCATTGGTTTCGCACAAACAGATTTTGGTTGGGATTGGAGAGACTCTTCTAAAGTAGCGGTTAAAAACCAGCCTCAACGCAATGAGTTTATCAATAACGTATACCCTTACCCTGCAAAGCCACGCAATCAGTGGGAATTAGGGTTTGGACTTGGTATTGCTACCATGTCTGCAGATGTTAAATCTAAGCCAGGATTTGGCGGTTCCGTATCTGTACGTAAAGCATTAAGTCATACTTTTTCGTTGCGTGCAAGTATCGCAGATTTAAATAGTTCCGGCGAGCCTAACACTTACCAGCTTACTCAAAATAGAGTGCCATTTAAAACCAAAACGCGTCAACTAGGTGTAGATGTTATCGCGTCTCTTAATACGCTTAATTATTACAGAGGCAACCCTAAAACAAATGTGTATGTTTTAGCTGGATATACACTTTCTGGCTCTAAAGTATTATACAAAACAGCAACCCCTGGTGCACAGGCAGGTGGCTACCGCATATTTTATGGTTTAGGTGAGCCTGGTAGCGACGAAGGTTTATTAACCACTGGTTTAGGTGCTACCGTTAATGGCCGAAAGTCATACGCCATTTACAATAGCTTTAGCGCCGGTGCTGGTATATCCTTTAAACTTAGTGATGTTGTTAGCGTAGGTCTAGAGCAGCGATTTACGTTTGCTGCTTCTGGTTACGATTATTTAGATGCAGTAAAAGCAGGCAATAGCAATGATTATATCGGACAAACATCTGCAAGAATCAATATTAACTTAGGTGACCGTTCTAGAAAAGTAGCGCCGCTTTGGTGGCTTAACCCTAACAATTATTTATACCAAGAAATCAACGCGCCTAAGCATATGAAACTACCTAAGGTTAAATTACCGGACGTAGACAATGATGGTGTAACAGATCAGTTTGACCTAGAGCCTAATACACCAGCTGGTGTTGCAGTAGATGCGCACGGCAGAGCAAAAGACACAGATGGTGATGGTGTTCCAGATTATAAAGACAAAGAGCTTATTACCCTTCAATCTTGTTTCCCTGTAAACAATGATGGCGTAGGTACTTGTCCTGAGCCTGCATGTTGCAAAGAAGTAAAAGAAATGGTATCGGGCTTAAAAACAAATAGCGGATCACTTTGCCAAATTGGCGAATTGTCTACTATTGTTTTTGATAAAAATAAAAACAAACTTTCTAAAGAAGCTACTGAAACACTTGCAACACTTGCTGCTAAAATAAATGCAAACCCAAGTTGTAATATTCGCGTAACGGGTTATGGCTACACGTCAAAATCTGCACAACAATTAAGTTGGGAACGCGTAACAGCTGTTATCAAATACCTAACCGAAAAACAAGGTATTTCAGAGAGCAGATTTATATTTAACGCTGGCGCAGTAGGTAATGAACTACTTGTTAGTTTGTTTGGTACCGACGAAGTAGGAACGGGTGCTGCAACAGCTCCGCATCCTGAATTAAAAAAATAAGGTTCGAGAAAATTTTAGATACAATGCAAAATGCCCCGCGTAGCGGGGCATTTTTGTTAAATAGGATCAGTGATGTTGTGTTGCGGCTTGATTGGTTTTTTGGGGCTCGCGAAATTTTTTTATTGCGCGCGAATTTTTTCTATTGCGCGCGAAGCGCGCAATAGCTTTTTAAAAAAATCTTAGCTCACTAAATTTAAATGCAGCTCGCCAAAATTTTGAAGCGAAGAAATTTTTAAATCTGCGGCGCCAAAACGTTCGTCTTTTTGTTGGGTAACATGCGGCACAATCACACATTTCATGCGTGCTGCTTTAGCGGCAACGAGTCCATTAAAGGAGTCTTCGAAGCAAAGACAGTGCGTTGGGTGGGAGCCGAGCATGTTTGCGCAGTTAAGGTAAACTTGTGGGTGGGGTTTGCCGTAAGGTAAGTCTTCTGCAGATGCAGCGGCTTGTATATAGGGTCCAATGCCAGTCATTTTTACCACAAGTTCAATTAGTTCTGGTGGTGAAGAAGTAGCAAGTCCAATCTTAAAATTTCGTTTGTGAAAAAAGTCAAAAATATAAGCAACACCTGGCATCACTTTTCCGGTAGACTCTATTTTTTGTAGTACCAATTCTACAATCTTTTTTTCTACCACTTTTAACTCGGTATCGCCAATATTAAAATAGTTAAACCACCATTGTACAAATTCTTTTGTCCTTAATCCTGTGGTTGATTTGTATTGTTCTTCCGTTAAATTAACGCCATATAATTTAAATACTTCAGCAGCTGCGTCGTTCCATAAAGGCTCACTGTCTACAAGTAATCCATCAATGTCAAATATTACAGTATCTAATTGCATGCTGCTAATTTAAGACACAAAAGTATGCCTACCGCCTTAGAATTAGACCTAAACGCCTATAATTTTAAACAAATGCATGGCAATTTGGTTACATTCCTTATTTTGCATCACTTGATTAACGTGATGCCATGAAATTAATAGATCGTTTTAGACATATTCGGGTGATTCGCACGGTGTTATATGCGGTGGTTGGTTTTATCACATATCCAGGACTTGTTTTAATAAACAAAGTAAAAATTGAAGGCACCGAAAATTTATTTAACCTGCCTAAAAAGAATGTTTTATTTGTTAGCAATCACCAGACCTATTTTGCGGATGTCATTGCTTTTGTACATATTTTTTGTGCCGTAAAATGGAGAAAGCATAACCGCCTTGGCCTCCCTTTTTATTTACTCAATCCATTTACCAATGTGTATATGGTGGCAGCCGCCGAAACCATGAATGCCAACTGGCTTACTAAATTATTTAAACTTTGCGGAACGCTTACGGTAAAAAGAACATGGCGTGCCGAAGGAAAAGACGTATCAAGAGAAAGAGATGCAGCAGATACACAAAAAATAGATCAAGCATTAAATCATAGTTGGGTGATTACGTTTCCGCAAGGAACAACAAAACCGTTTGCACCGGGTCGTAAAGGCACGGCGCATATTATCAAAAATAATCAGCCCGTAGTTATTCCCGTTGTGATAAATGGATTTTGGAGAGCTTTTGATAAAAAGGGACTCAGCTTTAAAAAAATGGGCACCATGTTATCGGTTCGTTTTAAAGAGCCCATGGTTATTGATTATACCGCTCCAGTAGAAGAAATACTTTCTCAAGTAATGGACGCTATCGAACAAAGCAAAGAGTATATGCTAAAGGGTAGACATCACGTATTAGCGCAACTAGAAAAGTAAGCGCAACAATTACTTACGCAACAGTTGCAAGTACAATCATCAAAAAATTAATCTTTAATAAATAGCGCCTTTAATTCATTGGCGTCGTCTGGCTTCATTTTCCCTGCAAGAATCAAGCGAAGCTGTCTGCGTCTGAGGGCTCCGTCAAATAATCTTTTTTCCAAATCGGTTTCTGGAATTAATTGTGGAACCGCAGTAGGTCTATTACTGGGGTCTAATGCAACAAATGTAAAATAGGCTTCGTTACTTTCGTATTTTTCTTTTTTCTGTAAATCTTCACCCCACACTTTTACATAAATTTCCATAGAGGTAGTAAAAGCTCTACATACATGTGCTTCAATGTGTACGATATTGCCTAGCTTAATGGGATTTTTAAAACTGATATTATCTACAGAAGCGGTCATGCTAGGGAGGTTGCAATGTTTTCCTGCAGCCATGCCAGATGCAATATCCATCCAGTACATGAGGCGCCCTCCCATTAAATTACCAAAAGTGTTGGTGTCGTTTGGAAGTACCAGTTCGTTCATTACTATAAAACTCTCGCTTGCTTTTTTGGCCTCCATAGTTGTAGGTTTAGAATGCAAAGGTAACAAAGCCTATTGGTATTTTGTTCGTAGATGTTTAATCATGCTACTAAATTACAACATGCTCTAGTGTTTGTAAATAGGCAGGATCAACATCCGCGCCAATGCCAGGCTCATTGGTAAGTTCTAAATGCATACCTGTATACTTGGCGCCCCCAATTACGGGATCAATTTTATGTCCAAGTAAACAGGTGTCTAAATCGTAAAACTTAATATTGTCTAAGCTCATGGCAACATGCACTTTCGCACTTAAGGCAACCCGACTTTCAAGCATGCCACCCATCATACAAGGGATGCCTGCTGCTTCAGCAATTTTGTTTATGGCAAGTGCTTCTTTTATGCCGCCACTTTTTGCAAATTTTATATTGATAGAAGCGCATGCTTTGCTTGCAATGATGCGCTCTGCATCATAATGCGTGTAAACACTTTCGTCGGCCATGATGGGTATCGGAGAAATCTTGCAAAGTGCAGGTAATAAATGATCATTAAATGTGCGCATAGGTTGTTCGCAAAACTGAATATCAAATGCGGCAAGTCCAGTAAGCGCAGTTACTGCGTCATTGTATGACCAGCCCTGATTGGCGTCTATGCGAAGCACAATGTTTGGACCAACTGCTGCTCTGATTTTTTGAATGCGTTCAATATCTGTAACCGGATCTTTGCCTAATTTAACTTTAATCATGCGCACGCCATCAGATACAAATTTTGTAGCAGTTGCTGCCATGTTTTGTGGTGTATCTATACCAATCGTTAAATCACTTTCAATTTCTTTTATGGATCCCCCTAAATACTTGTACAACGGAAGGCCTGCATGCTTAGCAGCTAAATCGTAAAGCGCTAGATCAAAAGCACTTTTAGCAGTAAAATTGCGCGCCGTATATACATCAAGTTCTGCAAGTCTAGCGTCTATGTCTAATGCATTTTTATGTTTCCAAATAGCTGCAAAATCTTTTGCCATTTCATAACAAGTAGCTTGTGTTTCCCCAACAATCATGGGAAAAGCAGAACATTCACCAATGCCTATATGCCCTGTATTGGTATGCACGCGAATTAAAATGTTTTGAGCAAAATGCATAGTGCCTGTTGCAATGGTAAACGGCACCATTGGAATCGAATATTTATAGACCTCTATTTTTAAAATTTCCATAGCCCAATTTCTGCAATTATTTAATACGGCCCTTATTTTATTGAGTGGCAAACAAAACAGCCCATGTCTTGTTATACTCAAAAACAAAGTCATGGAAACAATCAAAGGCAAACGCGTATTATTATTTGGAGCTACTGGCGGTATTGGCGCTAAAGTGGCAGAATTATTAATGGGCGGTGGCGCTACTGTTTTTATGCTGGCTCGCAATGCTCAAAAACTACAAGAATTGGCGGCAAAATTGTCGGTTCCAGCTGGTCAGTATTTTACCGTAGACATTACAGATGCAGCGGCTGTAGATACTGTGGTTGCCCAGGTGGTAGCGGGTGGCGGGGTAGATATCCTGATCAATGCAGTAGGAGTGGGCATTATAAAGCCTATCGAAACGCTAACCCATCAAGACTTTGCTGATTCACTGCAAATTAATTTAGTAGGTAGTTTTAACGCTGTAAAAGCGGTGTTGCCATCCATGAAAGAAGCTAAAAAGGGCCTGATTATTAATATTCCGGGGGTTCTTGGCAAAGTGCCCATGGCAGGAGCAGCAGCCTATAGCGCAAGCAAATACGGTATTGTTGGTATGATGCAAAGCATTAGAGAGGAGATTAAGCGCACCGAAATCAGAATTACCAATTTGTTTTTAGGCGGGGTGGACAGTCCATTTTGGGACACCATCGATTTAAGGGTTCAAAAAGATAAAATGATTGTGGTAGATGAAGCGGCTAAAGCCATTTGGTTTTTATGCCAGCAGCCAAGATCGGGGGTGGTGAGCGAGATGGTGCTCCAGCCTTTTAACCATCAGGCAATTTAACACTGGTATACCCTTTTTTGCTAAACCTGATATAAATTCTTTTTTTTATTGATACCTGTTCCGATATTCGCGGTCACGAACAACTGTTAGCGATGAACATTTCCTTTGATAATACCCAAAATGCATTTGCATACAAATCAAACAAGGCACTAAAAAGTGCTAAGTATTTATTTGGATTTATGGGCTATCCAAAGCTTGTTCAACTAGGTACAAGAATGGTGCCTGCAATGTTAAAATTAGGACTTCCAATTAAAGGCATTATCAGAAATACAATTTTCAAACAATTTGTTGGGGGCGAAACCTTAGAAGAAACGATTCCAGTTTCTGAGATGCTTGCCAATTACGGAGTGGATGTTATTTTAGATTATGGTGTAGAAGGAAAAGAAGGCGAAGAAAATTTTGACCATGCAACGCAGGTATTTATTGATGTGATCAATCATGCAGCATTACAAAAAAATATTCCGTTTATTAGTATCAAAGTAACAGGGCTTGCGAGCCATGAACTGTTGCAAACATTACATGAAGCACCTCGTTTACGCAGCGGTATTCATGACAATGAAATAGAGCAAGCGGCCTGGGACCGAGTGAGAGAGCGCATGTACGCCATTTGCGAAGCTGCTGCCGAAAAAAATATTGGCGTATTAATTGATGCAGAAGAAAGTTGGATTCAAGATCCTATTGATCGGTTAACCATGGAAATGATGGCTGTTTTTAACAAACAAAAAGCAGTTGTTTTTAATACCATTCAGCTCTATCGTCATGACCGCTTACATTTTTTACGCATCTCACATCAAATTGCGGAAGAGCAAGGTTTTATTTTAGCGTTAAAATTAGTTAGAGGTGCTTACATGGAAAAAGAGCGTGCACTAGCGCTAGAAAAAAACAGACAATCTCCTATACAAATTTCAAAAGAAGCCACCGACGCAGACTATGATGAGGCGGTTCGTTTTTGCATGGATCATATTCATTCTACAGCCGTAATTATTGCTTCGCATAACGAACAAAGTAATTTGCTTGGCGCTAAGCTATTAGATGAAATGATGTTGCCACATAACCATCCGCACGTGCATTTTTCGCAGTTATATGGCATGAGCGATACCATTACTTTTAACTTAGCCAAAGAAGGATTTAATGTAAGTAAGTATCTTCCATTTGGCCCCATTCAGGACGTCATTCCTTACCTAATGCGCAGGGCACAAGAAAATACCAGCGTTAGTGGTCAAACGGGTCGCGAATTACTACAGTTAAAACGCGAGTTAGCAAGGCGTAAATCCTTGTAAACACTACGGCATAGCTACTTTTAGGTATAATTCACAGATTCTCCCCAAATTCTATTTTGGTTTCTTACATCGCAGATCCTGGCGTAATTTGCAGCCATGCAGCAATACCTACAATTACTCCAACATATTTTAGATAACGGCACAGAAAAAACGGATAGAACAGGCACTGGAACCAAGAGCTGTTTTGGCTATCAAATGCGCTTTGATTTGCAAAAAGGTTTCCCAATGGTTACCACAAAAAAACTGCACGTTAAAAGTATTTTTTACGAGTTGCTTTGGTTTTTGAAAGGCGAAACCAATATCAAATATTTAAAAGAAAATGGTGTTTCTATTTGGGACGAATGGGCCAACGAAGAAGGCGAGTTGGGTCCTGTTTATGGAAAGCAGTGGCGTAGTTGGGAAGGTGCAAATGGCGTTGTTGTAGATCAAATTACAGCGCTAATCGAGCAAATTAAAAAAACGCCAGATAGTAGGCGTCTTATTGTGAGCGCATGGAATGTGGCAGAACTTCCAAAAATGGCCCTCATGCCATGTCATACATTATTCCAATTTTATGTGGCGGATGGTAAATTAAGTTGTCAATTGTATCAGCGCAGTGCCGATGTTTTTTTAGGCGTACCTTTTAATATTGCTTCTTACGCTTTATTAACGATGATGATTGCACAAGTATGTGATTTAGCGCCCGGCGATTTTGTGCATAGTTTTGGAGATGTACACTTGTATAATAATCATATCGAGCAGGCAAAATTGCAATTAAGTAGAACCCCCTTTGAGCTACCTACTTTAAAAATCAATCCAGCTGTAAAAGATATTTTTAGTTTTGATTTCTCAGATTTTACCATAGAAAATTATCAGTGCCATCCGGGTATTAAAGCACCGGTAGCGATATAATGTAACGGTATATTATTATTTACTTTTTAACAACTATTATGATTGTTTCATTAATTGTGGCTGCCGGAAATAACAACGCCATTGGAAAAGACAATCAATTGTTGTGGCACTTACCAAAAGATCTTCAGTTTTTTAAGCAAACAACTTGGGCTATGCCTGTGGTGATGGGCCGAAAAACCTTTGAATCCCTTGGTGGCAAGCCGCTTAATGGGAGGATTAATATTATTATTACTAGACAAACAAATTGGTCTCACGAAGGCGTTGTAGTCGTGCACTCATTAGCTGACGCTATATTTTACGCCAAAGAATCGGATTATAAAGAAGTGTTTATAGCAGGGGGTGGAGAAATTTATGCGCAGGCGTTACCAAAAGCAAACAAAATATTTTTAACAAGAGTAGACGCTACTATAGACGGCGATACTTTTTTTCCTGAAATAGATTCTTCTGATTGGGCTTTAGCGAATGAAGTTACCCATGCACCACATGAAAAGCATGCTTTTGGATTTTCTTTTCAAACATGGCTTCGCAAATAAAACGGCACGATTATATTTATGTATGGACCTCTTACGTTAGCATTTAAATATTTACGCTATTACTTGACAGCGGCTAACGGAAAAGGGCATGGCGTGCATTCTCCATTTGTTTTTGAATTTATCACACGCGTTTTAAATGACAAGAGGAGGTTTTATGCATTTGATGGCATCGAAAAAATAAGAACACAATTATTATCCAATCATAGCACTATTGAAATACAAGATTTTGGTGCCGGTTCGCGTGTTGCAAAAACCAATACTAGAAAAGTTAGTGACGTAGCTAAAGGTTCTTTAAAACCTGCCAAATACAGCCAGCTTTTGTTTAGGATGATTGACTATTACGGACCAGCGCAAATTATGGAGCTTGGCACTTCGCTTGGTATTACTACAGCCTATTTAGCATCCGCCAATACAAATGCGAAGGTGACAACATTTGAAGGTTCGGCAACGATTGCGCAAATAGCTAGGCAAAATCATGGGTCATTGGGGCTTGCGAATATATCTTTGCTGGAAGGGAATTTTGATGATCAACTGCCCAAATGGCTTGCGCACAATAAAAAAGTAGACTTTGCATTTATAGACGGCAATCATGCATACAAGCCTACGATAGCTTATTTTGAGGCACTGCTTGATGTAGTTGAAGATCATTCTATCCTTGTTTTTGATGATATCCACTGGAGTAGAGAAATGGAGGCGGCTTGGGCTCAAATAAGTGCCCATCCGAGGGTAACATTAAGTATCGATCTGTTTTTTATAGGCATTGTTTTTTTTAGGAAAGAATTTGCTCAAAAACAGCAGGTTTCTATCCGATTTTAGTGAGATTTTAATAAGATTTAATAAAAGGGCTATCTAATAAATAAGTAAATTTGCACATGATTCTCGGAATACTAAAAGAAACCAACAACGATAAGCGTGTATCGTTATTACCAGAGCAGGCCGCTGTTTTGGTGGCAAAGCAAGTAAATGTAGTAGTAGAAACAGGTGCAGGTAATGCAGCATATGCCGCAGACGCCACCTACACTGAAAAAAACGTGTCAGTTAAAGACCGTGCTACAGTATTATCAACTTCTGATCTTGTACTTTCTATCAATCCATTATCGGCTTCAGAGATGGCGCAGTTAAAACCAGGTGCGGTTGTACTTGGTACCTTTCAGCCCCTTTTTAATGTAGACTTAGTAAAGCAAGCGATTGATAAAAAAGCAAGCTTATTTAGTATGGATATGATTCCACGTACCACACGCGCACAAAGTATGGACGTGTTAAGTAGCCAGGCAAACATTGCAGGGTATAGAGCCGTATTATTAGCTGCTACTATGTTCCCTAAATATTTTCCCATGTTTATGACGGCAGCAGGAAGTATTCCGCCCGCTAAAATGGTGATCATAGGAGCAGGTGTTGCAGGGCTTCAAGCAATTGCAACCGCTAAAAGATTGGGTGCTGTTGTAGAAGTGTCAGACACTAGACCGCAAGTGAAAGAAGAAGTAATGAGCCTTGGTGCAAAATTCATTGAAGTAGAAGGTGCTGCGGATGCATCAAAAGCAGGTGGTTATGCGGTAGAGCAATCAGAAGAGTTTAAGCAAAGACAACAGCAAAGACTTGCTGAGTCTATCGCTAAAGCAGATATCATTATTACCACCGCACAAATTCCAGGTAAAAAAGCGCCGGTATTAATTACGGATGCGATGTTAAAATCTATGAAGCCAGGTAGTGTAGTAATTGATTTAGCTGCGGCTACCGGTGGTAACACGGCTGTTACAAAAAACAATGAAACCATTGTTTACGAAGGTGTAACTATTTTAGGTAATAGTAATTTGGCTTCAGATATGCCATCTGACGCAAGTAAATTATATGGCAAAAATATTTTAAACTTTTTACAACTCATCATTACTAAAGAAGGATCACTCGAATTAAATTTTGAAGATGATTTAGTAAAAGGTTGTTGCATAGCGCACGAAGGTGCAGTAGCTAATGAAAGAGTAGCGGCACTTATTAATTAATTTTTTTTGAATAAATAATATGGAAGCAATTTTAAACTGGGTACACGTTCATATCGACATCATATACATTGTGGTGCTTTCGATTTTTTTAGGTATTGAAGTTATTGGAAGAGTACCTAGTGTGCTGCATACGCCACTCATGAGTGGCGCCAATGCGATTCATGGCGTTGTTATTATTGGAGCCATTATTGTAATGGGTAAAGTAGAGCCAGGACATTATCTAACACTGATCATTGGCTTTTTAGCAGTGGTGCTTGGTACTTTAAATGTGGTAGGTGGTTTTGTTGTTACCGACCGTATGTTAGAAATGTTTAAGAAAAAGAAGTAATTAAGGTAGCTGCTATTGTAGCATCAAATAAATAATTTTATGGAATTAAGTATACTCACAATTTGTTATTTAATAGGCTCACTCACTTTTATCATTGGGCTTAAAATGTTGTCACATCCAGAGTCTGCAAGAAAAGGGAATATGGTGGCTGCAGTAGGTATGTTCATTGCCATTTTTGGCACTATCTTTTTGTACCAAGAAAACGGCGTTGGATTAGGTAACTATGGATGGATTTTTGGTGCCTTGATTTTAGGAACTATTATTGGTGTACTAGCTGCAAAGCGTGTTAAAATGACTGCCATGCCTGAGCTGGTAAGTTTATTTAATGGTATGGGTGGTGCTTGTGCTGCTTTAATATCTGTTATTGAGTTTGGTCATATTGCAGCATTATACAGTGGTGAACATGCAACGCAAGCGGCTCCAACCCAGGGTACTTTGCTAACCATATTTTTAGGCCTCATTATTGGTTCTGTTTCTTTTGCAGGTAGTATTATTGCCTGGGGTAAACTAAATGGTAAAATCAAAGATTTTTCTTTTAAAGGACAACAAGTATTCAACCTTGTTTTATTTTTTGCAACATTAGCTGTTGCTGGATATTTAGTAGTAGCTATAGATAGTGCCAACTATTTATTGTTCTATGGCATTTTAGTTGCTGCACTTATTTATGGTGTACTTTTTGTACTTCCTATTGGTGGTGCCGATATGCCAGTTGTCATTTCTTTATTAAACTCATTTACGGGTGTTGCTGCTGCTTGTGGTGGATTCTTATACAACAATAGCGTTATGTTAACGGGTGGTATTTTAGTAGGTGCTGCTGGTACTTTATTAACGGTGCTGATGTGTAAGGCCATGAACAGAAGTCTTACCAATGTACTTATTGGATCATTTGGCGGAAGTGCTGCTGGTGGTGGTTCTACTGCTGCTGGTCCGCAAGGCGCATTCAAAGAAATTTCCATTTCTGATGCGGCTGTGTGTATGAGCTATGCAAACAAAGTAATTATTGTTCCTGGTTATGGATTAGCTGTAGCACAGGCGCAACACGTATGTCACGAATTAGAAAAATTATTAGAAGATAAAGGCGTTGATGTGAAATATGCTATACATCCGGTAGCGGGTCGTATGCCAGGTCATATGAACGTATTGTTAGCTGAAGCAGATGTTAGCTATGACAAGCTTATTGAAATGGAAGAAGCCAACGACGAATTTAAATCTACAGATGTGGTGCTTATTTTAGGCGCTAACGACGTGGTAAATCCGGCTGCTAAAACTGATCCTGCTTCTCCAATTTATGGTATGCCAATTTTAGAAGTAGAACAAGCTAAAACGGTTATCGTAAACAAAAGAAGTATGAAGCCTGGGTATGCTGGTATTGAAAATGATTTATTCTTCCAGCCTAAAACTTCCATGTTGTTTGGTGATGCAAAAGCTGCGCTTCAAAAATTAGTAGCAGAAATTAAATCATTGTAATTTGTCATTACCTACACCATTTTTACAATCTTTAGAAGGGGTAGTAGGTTATCACAAAGCTGCTTTTGAAGCAGTGCATGCGAGCGGCGAAACCGTTACGGCTATTCGTGTAAATCCTAGTAAAAAGCCGGATCAAATTTTATTTGAACATACAAGCCCGGTGCCTTGGTGTCCGCACGGATATTATTTAGAGGCGCGTCCTTCATTTACATTAGATCCTAATTTTCATGCAGGTGCTTATTATGTGCAAGACGCGAGTAGTATGTTTTTGTGGCAAGCACTTGCAAATGTAGTAGGTGCATCTAATGGGCAAAAAGTGCTTGACTTATGTGCTGCACCTGGCGGAAAGTCTACACTACTTAGTACGTATTTTAACAATGGCCTTGTTGTTTCTAACGAAGTAATTAAGCAGCGCGCATCGGTGCTGGTAGAAAATATGACTAAGTGGGGTGCTAGTAATACGGTTGTTACAAACAATGACCCTGTACATTTTCAATCTTTACCTGGTTTTTTTGATGTAATGGTGGTTGATGCGCCATGTAGTGGTAGTGGACTTTTTAGAAAAGATCCTTCTGCGATAGATGGCTGGAGTGTAGATTTGGTTGCACTTTGCGCGCAAAGGCAACAGCGTATTTTAGCAGACGCTTTACCAGCATTAGCGGATGGCGGTGTGTTAATATATGCCACATGTTCTTATGATCCGCAGGAAGATGAAATGATTGCTGATTGGCTTGTAAACGAAATGGGGCTAACGCCGCAAGCCATAGATATTGACCCTGCATATGGAATAATTGAAACAAAGGCCGGCCAGTCCGGCGCTCCTGGATACCGTTTTTATCCCAATCATGTAAAAGGAGAAGGTTTTTTTATTGCAGCATTTAAGAAAGAAAAAAGTTTACCCGCCGCGTATAAGCCGTTTAAAACCAAAGATGCGGTTTTAGAAAAACTCACCAAAAAAATGCAGGAGCAACTTGTACAGCATATTGCGCTTGATAATAATACGGCAACATTTTTACAGTCGGGTATGATAAAAGCAATACCGGCTGTATTTGAAGCTAGTATTTTACAATTGGCTTCACAGCTATATATTAAAAAAGCGGGAGTGTCTGTTGGCGAAATTAAGGGGCATGATTTTATTCCTGCCCATGAACTTGCGGTAAGTTATTTGCCACTTGATACATTTAACGCTATTGATTTAGATAAAGAGCAAGCGCTTTCGTATCTTAGAAGAGCCGAGTTTAGTTGCACGGTTCAAAAGGGTTGGAGTTTGATGCGTTACAATGGACTTGGATTAGGGTGGGCGAAAATATTACCCAACCGAATTAATAATTATTACCCACAAGAGTGGCGTATTTTAAAAACATAAATGATATTGATGAAAAATAGATTTTTTTGCATGCTTACAGCTGCGCTTTTTTTACTTGCATGTAATTCAAGTGCTCAAAATGTTGATGCTAATACATTTGAACAAAAAATAAATGCAGGTGGAGTGCAAGTACTAGATGTACGCACAGCTGGTGAATACAATGGTAGCCATATAAAAAATGTGCTACAAGCCGATTGGACCGATAAGGCTCAATTTGCAGAGCGTACAAAATATTTAGATAAGAACAAGACACTTTTGGTGTACTGTGCAGGTGGCGGTAGAAGTGGGCAAGCAGCGGTATGGTTAAAAGAGCAAGGGTTTAAAGAAGTGGTTAATTTGCAAGGGGGTATTACTGCGTGGAATGCTGCTGGTAAGCCAGTAGTAAAACAAGAGGGCGTTGCAGAATTGTCAAGCACTGCTTTTAATGCCACAGTTGCAAGTAATCAAATAGTACTGGTGGATGTAGGCGCAGAGTGGTGCCCGCCATGCAAAAAAATGGAGCCGGTACTTGAAACCTTGTCAAAAGAGTTGCAGGGTAAGTATACTTTTTTAAAGGTAGATGGAGGAAGGGACGTGGCCGTAATGAAAGAAATAGGTGCCTCGGTACTACCCACATTTATGGTCTATAAAAACGGAAAACGCAGCTGGAAAAAAGAGGGCATTGTTACGCTCGAAGAATTAAAAGAAGCGCTGATAAAATAATTTATTGCGCGCTTTTAATGGTGTAGCCCCTTAAAAAATCTTGTACTTGCATTCTTTTTTTGCCTTCTAACTGAAGGTCTGTAATGTGAAGGTATCCATCTGTGCAAGCAAATTTCAAATAGGTTTTGTTGTCTGTTATAACTGTGCCTACTGCGCTTTGGTGACTACAAATTTCTTTTTGTGCCGCAAAAATTTTAAAAATCTTATCGTCTAGTTTAGTGAGCGCACCCGGAAATGGCGAAAGGCCTCTAATTAAATTAAAGATCGATTCGGCAGTATTATTCCAGTTAATGGTGCAGGTTTCCGTAAATATTTTGGGAGCGTGTTTTAATAGTTGCGGGTCATTATTTATAATATCTTCCTGGTCTTTTTCTAGGAGCGTATTGCTAAGGAGCCCTTTAAGTGTAGTTACTAAAAGATTGGCACCAAGCACCATCATTTTATCATGAATGGTGCCCGCAGTATCCGCTTCAGTGATTGGGAGTTTATCTTGTAATAAAATATTGCCTGTATCAATGGCGGCTTTTAATTTAAAAGTAGTAACGCCTGTTTCTTTTTCTCCATTGATAACCGCCCAGTTAATAGGCGCAGCTCCTCTATAAGAAGGAAGCAAGGAGCCGTGCACATTAATAGTGCCCATGGGCGGCATATTCCAAACAATTTCTGGGAGCATTCTAAAGGCAACAACTACAAATACATTTGCGTTTAAAGCCTCTAATGCACTTATAAACGCAGGGTCTTTTAATTTAACAGGTTGTAAAACGGGTAAGTTATTTTCTACCGCATATTTTTTGACAGCACTTTGTTGTAACTGAAGTCCACGGCCTGCAGGTTTATCTGGGGCTGTAACAACAGCACTAATGGTAAAGCCCGCTTTAACAAGTGCATCCAGTGATGCAACCGCAAAAGGAGGGGTCCCCATAAAAACAATACGTGTATCTGCTGGATTCATAAAGAGTGTGCTTATTCGAAGTCTGTGTAAAGCAAATATTTTTTTCTGATGGCTTTAAAAGCGTCAATATCTTTTTTCCAACTAGCTCTAATTTCTTTTTCTGAAGCGCCTGCAATAATTTGTTTTTGAAGCGCATCGTTACCGGCAAGTTTGTTAAAAAAATAGTCTGTGGGCTTACCTGATTTTGGCGTGATAAAAAACTTTTCTTTTTCTGGAAATAGTTTGTAGGCCTCTAGTAAATAACTCAATTGAATTTTACCATCAACTTTTTGTAAAACTTCTTTATCTGTGCCTGCAAGGTTCCATCCATAGCAGAGCTGATCTTTTAGTTTAGGTTCTTTAGCGCCATCTCTACTGGTTGGCGTAAAAGCGTATAATGTTTTTGGTAAACTAGGGTGCCCAAAAATAGCAAATGGAAAATCAGTTCCACGGCCTTCGCTTAAAATGGTTCCTTCAAACAAACAGTTGCTTCCATACCAGTACACAGACGACATGTTGCCTAAGTTTGGAGAAGGCTTAACCGGTAAAACATATTTGCTTTTATGGGTGTAGTTTTTATTTTTAATGATCGTAATGCTTGGAAGTTTGGTAGCGCTCGCAGCAGCTTTTGCCCATTTTTCACCAATGAGCATTTTAGCATATTCTCCCATAGTCATACCATATACCATAGGTATAGGTTGCATGCCTACAAAACTTTTATAAGCAGTATCTAATACTGGCCCGTCTACATAAAAACCATTTGGGTTAGGTCTATCAAGTATAATAAGCGGCTTGTTGTTTTCGATCGCCGAATTAATATATTCCTCTAGGGATGATATGTAGGTATAAAAACGAGTACCTACGTCTTGGATATCAAAAAGCATTACATCTACGTCTTGTAAATCTTCGGCGCTGGGTCTTCTTTTTTTACCATACAATGAAATCACAGGAATGCCTGTTGCTGCATCTTTATAATCACCTACTTTTTCGCCAGCATCAGCGGTTCCCCTAAACCCATGCTCCGGTCCAAAGGCCTTGGTAATTTGTAGGCCTAAGTTTACCAGTGTATCCACTAAATGCTTACTACCAATGGTAGCAGTATGGTTGGCAAATAAGCCAATTCTTTTGCCTTTTAACTGAGGAAGGTATTCACTGGTTTGATAAGCACCAGGCTTAATTTCTTGGCTAAAAGCATTCATACTCAGGGCGCAGGCCAGTATAAATAGGTATATTTTTTGCATGGGTATGTTTTTTAGGACATTTACGCCCGAAAGTTACTCAAAAATACTTGCCAAAACCTCGTTTTTGGTTTGTACTTTTGCCGTTCGGCCCTGCCGAAATCTTTCAATTACAAATAAATAACATGCAACAAGTTAAAAAAGGTGATACTGTAAAAGTGCATTATCATGGTAAGTTAACAAATGGTTCAACTTTTGATTCTTCAGAAGGCAGAGAGCCACTTGAGTTTGAAGTAGGTGGCGGTATGGTAATTCCAGGCTTTGATGATGGCGTTACAGGTATGGCTATTGGCGAAAAAAAGACAGTAACGATTCCTGCAGATCAGGCTTACGGACCTAAGCAAGAAGAAATGGTAATGGAGTTTCCAAAAGACCGTTTCCCTGAAGACATGGTTCCTGAAGTTGGTATGCAATTAAATATGAGTAATGGCAGCGGGCAAAATTTCCCTGTTGTTATTGTTGAAATCAGAGAAACATCTGTTGTGCTAGATGCGAACCATCCATTAGCAGGTGAAACTTTAGTTTTTGATTTAGAATTAGTGGCTATCAATGGTGCTACTTCTATGATCATCATGCCATAGTATTTCAAATTAATTTTGAATAAAAAAGAGCCGCTCTACCATAGTAGAGCGGCTCTTTTTCGTACATTTAAAACCATGATGACAGCTTATAATTTTACGGTTACCGAACGTTTTCTACGCTATGTACAAATCGATACACAAAGTGATCCTGCAGCTACTTGTTTTCCTAGCACAGCAAAGCAGTTACACCTTGCGCAGCTATTAGAAAAAGAATTGACAGCCATGGGGCTTGCAAATGTTCATATCGACGAGCATGGGTATACCCATGCAACCATACCAAGTAATACCACTAAAAATGTGCCCGTTATATGTTTTTGTAGCCATATCGATACTGCGCCAGATTGTAGTGGCAGAGGTGTAAACCCCATACTGCATAAAGATTACACGGGTGCGCCCATTGTTTTACCTGATGACAATAGCCAGGTTATCACAACAGAAGCCTATCCGTATTTAAAAAATCATATTGGAAAATCAGTTATTACAGCAAGTGGCACAACGCTACTTGGCGCTGATGATAAAAGTGGTGTTGCCATTATTATGGACATGGCGCATTATTTAACAACACATCCAACTATTGAACACGGGGATATTAAAATATTATTTACTCCCGACGAAGAAGTAGGTAGAGGTACCGAAAAATTAGACTTAGCAAAACTAGGTGCCCATTTTGGATTTACACTTGATGGCGGCGAGCTAGGCAGTTTTGAAGATGAAACTTTTAGTGCAGACGCTGCAACGATTGTAATTGATGGTGTTAGCGCGCATCCAGGATACGCGAAAGGCAAAATGGTGAATGCCTTAAAAATTGCTGCAGAAATTGTAGCAACATTACCAAAAGATGCTTGGTGTCCGGAAGCCACCAGTGGCAAAGAAGGTTTTGTGCATCCAGTAGGCGTTCATGGTATTCAGGAAAAAGCAACCATCGAATTTATTGTGCGTGATTTTGATACGGCAATACTAGCGGTGCACGAAAAAAAATTATTTGATCTAGCGCAAAATATTGTCTCCAAGTATCCTGGCGCAACCATTACCTGTTCAGTAACGGAGCAGTACCGAAACATGAAAGAAATTATTGACCAGCACCCACATATCTCGGCGCTTGCAAAAGCAGCTTATGAAAAAGCAGGACTCACGCTTGTGAAAGAGCCTATTAGAGGCGGCACGGATGGTTCAAGGCTTAGTTTTATGGGACTTCCATGCCCTAATATATTTACCGGCATGCAGGCTATTCACAGCAAGCACGAATGGGTGGGGGTAACTGATATGGAGAAATCAGTGGAAGTACTCGTAAATATTTGTAATTTAAATACCAATAGCTTTAACGAAAAGTAATTCTATGTCTTCTAATACCTTTGATGCGATTGTAATTGGTTCTGGAATCAGTGGCGGATGGGCTGCCAAGGAGCTGACCGAAAAAGGCTTGAAAACAATTGTACTAGAAAGAGGTAGAGACGTTGTTCATTTAAAAGATTATCCAACTGCCACCAAAAACCCTTGGGAGTTTGCACACCGGAATAAAAAATCAGCTGCTTTTAAAAAAGAAAATCCCATCGTTTCAAAATGTTATGCATTTGGCGAATCGTCGGAACACTTTTTTGTAAAAGATGCAGAACATCCTTACGTGCAAGAGAAGCCCTACGATTGGATTAGAGGATATCAGGTAGGAGGTAAGTCATTACTATGGGCAAGACAAACGCAGCGCTGGAGTAAATATGATTTTGAAGCGCCTAAGCGTGATGGCTTTGCAGTAGACTGGCCTATCAGATACGAAGACATAGATGCATGGTATACGCATGTAGAAAAATTTGCCGGCATAAGTGGTAATAAAGATGGTTTGGATACACTTCCAGATGGCGATTTTTTACCTCCTTGGGAAATGAATTGTGTTGAAGAAGCATTGGCAGAAAAAATCAATAGTGCCTATAAAGACAGGCGCGTTATTCAGGGTCGCTGCGCGCATTTAACAAAGCCCAACCCGGTGCATTTAGAGCAGGGCCGTGGCCAATGTCAGGCAAGAAGTTTATGCGAAAGAGGTTGTCCATTTGGTGGTTATTTTAGTAGCAATGCAGCCACACTTCCTTGGGCACAAAAAACAGGCAATTTAACATTACGTCCAAACTCGGTAGTACATTCTATTATTTATGACGAGGCTACACAAAAAGCATCGGGTGTTAAAGTAATTGATGCTATTACAAAAGAGGAGATTATATTTTATGCAAAAATCATTTTTGTAAATGCTGCCTGTATCAATACCAATTTGATACTATTAAATTCTACATCCAAAAGATTTCCGAATGGCCTTGGTAACGACAATGGTTTATTAGGAAAGTATATTGCGTTTCATAATTATAGAGGAAGCATTACCGCCAATTATGAGGGTCATTTAGACCAGTATTATTATGGCCGCAGACCCACACAGGTAATGATGCCTAATTTTAGAAATGTCCACAAACAAGAAACTGATTTTTTGCGAGGATACATGGTGCATTTTAGTGCAAGTAGAGGAAAGGCAAGTGCAGATGGTGTTGGCAGGGATTTTAAAGAAGCCCTCACAGAGCCAGGTCCGTGGAGTATTTATATGATGATGCAAGGAGAAACAATTCCAAAAGAAAGTAACCATGTGCGTTTACATCCTACATTAAAAGATGCATGGGGCATTCCTCAAATTGTTACCTCGGTAGATTATGATGACAATGACGAAAAATTATTGCAAGATTTTTTAAAGCAAGGAGTAGAAATGTTAGAGAAAGCGGGTTGCACAAATATTGCTCCTTACGATAGCAAGCAAGCCCCCGGATTAGATATTCATGAAATGGGTGGCGTAAGAATGGGAAGAGATCCAAAAACATCACTACTAAACGAGTGGAATCAAATGCACTTGTGTCAAAATGTTTTTGTAACAGATGGCGCAGCCATGACATCTACCAGTACACAAAATCCTTCGCTAACTTTTATGGCACTAACTGCACGTGCTGCTAATTATGCAGTGGAGCAGATAAAAAAAGGGAAACTTTAAATTTTAAAATTCAAACGCATGTCAGATACCGCATACCTCAATACAAAAGCTACGGCTGGTAATACATATGATGCCATTGTTATTGGATCTGGCATTAGTGGTGGATGGGCCGCCAAAGAACTCACCGAAAAAGGCTTAAAAGTTTTACTCTTAGAACGTGGTAAAGACCATCAGCACATTAAAGATTATAAAGGGATCAATGATGATCCATGGGATACGCCACACCGAGGCAGAACCACCAAGGAGCAGCAGGAAAAATATCCGGTAATACATAGAGGATGGGCTGCCAACGAACGCGTAATGGACGCCTGGACCAATGAAGAAGATTGTCCGTACACCGAGGTAAAACCTTTTACCTGGTGGAGAAGTTATAGAATGGGGGGTAGGTCACTATTGTGGGGTAGACAAAGCTACCGTTTAAGTGATTTAGATTTTGAAGCCAATGGAAAAGAAGGCGTTGGTGTAGATTGGCCCATTCGTTATAAAGACATTGCACCTTGGTATGATCATGTAGAAAAATTTGCAGGCATTAGTGGATCACTAGAAGGGCTTCCGCATTTACCCGATGGTCAATTTTTACCACCTATGGATTTGAACTGTGTAGAAAAAGATGTGGCTGCAAGAATCAAAGAAAAATTTAAAGGAGAAAGACATTTAATTATTGGAAGAGTTGCCAATTTAACAAAAGCCATCGAAGGGCGTACCAATTGTCAATTTAGAAATAGATGTTGGGAAGGTTGTCCTTTTGGTGGATATTTTAGTACCCAGTCTTCTACAATGCCAGCCGCTTTAAAAACGGGTAATTTAACCGTTAGGCCTTTTTCTATTGTTACTAAACTGTTGTACAATAAGAATACTAAAAAAGCAGATGGGGTTGAAGTACTCGATTCGGAAACCAATAAAACATACACGTTTAATGCTAAAATTGTTTTTCTTAATGCGTCTGCATTAAACTCGGCGTGGGTACTATTTAATTCTGCTACAGATATTTGGCCAGGTGGTTTAGGTAGTAGCAGTGGAGAGCTTGGACACAATGTAATGGATCATCATTATAATTTAGGCGCGTCTGGAAGAATTGAAGGCTTTGAAGACAAATACATTTATGGTCGTCGTCCCAATGGTTTTTATATTCCAAGGTTTGTAAACATGGGTACTGATAAGCGAAATTATTTACGTGGTTTTGGATACCAGGGAGGCGCAGGTAGAGAGGGCTGGAGTAGAGAAGTAGCTGAGCTTTCTATTGGTGCTGCGTTTAAGGAAGCCCTTACGGAGCCTGGTTCTTGGACCATTGGCGCAACGGGTTTTGGAGAAATACTGCCGTATCACGAAAATAAAATATCCTTAGATCCAACTAAAAAAGACAAATGGAATTTACCAGTGTTGTCTATGGATTGCGAGCTCAAACAAAATGAACTTGATATGCGTAAAGACATTGTTTCAGAATTAAAAGCAATGTTAGAAGCTGGCGGTGCAAAAAATATTACCAGCTACGATAACGGACACGCTATTGGACATGGTATTCATGAAATGGGTACAGCCAGAATGGGTAGAGACCCAAAAACATCTGTATTAAATGGAAACAATCAGGTGTGGGATGCAAAAAATGTTTTTGTAACGGATGGTGCATGTATGACATCAAGCGCCAATCAAAATCCTTCACTTACATATATGGCATTAACAGCACGTGCTGCCAACTTTGCAGTAGAAGCATTAAAAAAGGGAGACCTATAGTGTCTCCCTTTTTTAATATATTTTAAATTAAAACTTATTCAATAATTTGATCGGATATTTTTCCGGTGGTCTTATGTTTAAGGATTAATTTTTTAGCACCGTAATGCGTCATTTCTTCTTTAATTAAATAATGATCTGCATCGTATTCTACCAAGTGACTTTCTTTAGTAAGGCCTGTTTGTCCTCTCCAAATATCTAGTTGTACAGGCTCCCATAATTTTGTTTTAGCAGACTTGTAAGCCGCATCAATAATAGCGTTCACCACATAGCCATCATAAAAAGTTTCTTTGGGATCTACGCCTTTTTCCATGGCATTAAACATATCCATGAACATGTGGTTGTAGCCAAGTTCATTTAACTCGTCGCCTACGGGAAATAACCAGCCGCTATCGCTCTCTGCTTTTTCTGCAATATAGTCGCCACCTTTTCCAGTCGTAAACATGTCAAATCCGGTCCGTAAAAAACTATTGATCCAAATAGTGCCTTCGGTACCCATTACTTCATCTCTTAAGTCTAAGCCACCTCTAAAAGTCCAGCTTACTTCAAATTGACCAATAGCACCGTTTTCGTATTTCACAAGACCAATGGCATGGTCTTCTGCATCGATCGGTTTTACCTGTGTATCTGCCCAGCACATCACTTCAATGGGTTTAATGTCTTTACCAATATAACCACGCGCAATTTCGATACAGTGGCATCCTAAATCTAAAATACAACCACCGCCCGCTTGTTCTATATCCCAAAACCATTCGCTGTGGGGGCCAGGATGTGTTTCTCTAGATTTAGCCCATAATATTCTACCCAGCGCACCATCTTTAACAGACTGCGTTGCTTTAATAAATTTAGGGGTGTATACAAGGTCTTCTAGGTAACCATTAAAAATGCCCGCTTCCTCTACCGCAAGTAGCATGCGCTTTGCCTCTGCAGCATTACGGCCAAGTGGCTTAGTGGTCATCACCGCTTTTTTATGTTTACAACAAAGCATCACTGCTGCTTCATGTAAATTATTAGGAAGTGCAATACATACAATGTCTACACTTGGATGCGCAATGGCTTCTTCCATTTCGGTGGTCCAGTGTACACAAGCATAATCTTCTGCAAATTTTTTAGCAGACTCTTCTCTACGAGAATAAATAGAAACCACTTTATCTCTACTTCTGTAACCTTGTAAAGCTTCGGCATAAAAACGGCCAATAAAGCCGGAACCTAACATAGCAATGTTTTTCATGATCTTTTAATTATGAAGCAGCGAGCTGCTTTTTTTCTTTGAAAAATAATACAAATAATACGAGTACAATACTTGCAATAACGGCAGGGTATAACCAAATGGTCTCCCAAATATGATGTTGTGTAGTTACGCCATTAATAGTAGTGCTTTGGTTGTAGGCGTTTGCTACATAGCCACTATAATTTGTGCCAATAAACATGCCCACGCCGTATGTGGCAAATGTAAATAAGCTTTGCGCTGCATTTTTAATTTTTTCGCCAGCCATTTTTTCTGTGTACATATAGCCTGTTACAAAAAAGAAATCGTAACAGATGCCGTGTAATATAACACCAGCGTATAATAGCCACTCTGCATCCATATTGCCATACGCAAAACAGATGTAACGAATAGCCCATGCAGCCATACCTAATACCAGCATTTTTTTAACACCCAGTCTGTAAAATAAAAACGGGATGGTGATAATAAATAAGGCTTCTGACATTTGACCCATTGTCATTTTAGCGGCGGTATTAGAACCCCAAAATTCACCTAAAAACGAACCTGCAAAACCGTAATAAAATGAAAGTGGAATACAAATTAAAATAGCCGCAATAAAAAATAGTAAAAATGATTTTTCTTTTAAAAGCACAAATGCATCTGCACCAAAAATGGCGCCAAAGGATGTATTGTTAGCGGTAGATTTTGGTGGTGTATTAGGGAGGGTAAAACTAAATATGCCTAGTAGTGCAGAAGCGCAAGCGGCAATGATAAAAGTAGTTTCCCCTTCACCAATGGCTAGTTTAGAAATCACAAGCCCGGCTACAATCCAACCCAGTGTGCCAAAAACGCGAATCCATGGAAACTGTTTACCCGGATCACTCATTTGTGCAAACGCAACACTATTGCTTAATGCAATGGTTGGCATGTATAGTAAAGAGTAGGCAAGTATCACCCAGTAAAAAGAAGTGGTAGCAGTCATTTTAGTAGCATAAAATAATAGCGCAGCACCTATAATGTGTAAGATGCCCATGATTTTTTGTGCAGCAAAAAAACGGTCTGCAATCATGCCTACAAAAAAAGGAGAGAGCATGGTAGCAATAGCCCCAGCGCCATAGGTAGCACCTTTGGCAAGGTCTACTACATTTTGACCTTCTGCTTTAAATAAGCTGTCCATGTATGGGCCCATTGTTACGTACCAGGCACCCCAAATGTAATATTGTAAAAACATCATGGCAGCAAGCATGATTCCTGTTTTCATTTTCATAAGCAAATTGTTAATCGTTTTTCTTACATTAGGGTTCAATTTAAGTAATTTTCAAACGTTATTTATGAAAAATAAATCAAACCTTTTACGCCTTGCTATACTTGTTATCATGATAGCTGTTACTGCTGCTGTATCAGCGACAGTTAAAAGCCCAAAGCAGGTTAAAATATTGGTATTTTTTGAAACAAAAGGCTTCTACCATAGTTCTATTCCAGTAGCAGTTGCCGCGCTTCAAAAATTAGGGCAAAGCAATAATATGCTGGTTGATACAACATCTTTATCAGAAACATTTTTACAAGATAATTTACAAGATTATAATGCGGTTGTATTTATGAGTACCACCGGCGATGTTTTTAATGAAGCGGAGCAAGCGGCGTTTAAAAAATACATTAATAATGGAGGAGGATTTGTGGGGATTCATGCAGCCACCGATACCGAGTATGGTTGGCCTTGGTACAATCAGTTAGTTGGGGGTTATTTTAAAAGTCATCCTAAACAACAAGAAGCTGTATTAAATGTTGTAGATGGTAATCATAAGTCCACCAAACATTTACCTGCACAGTGGAAGCGCTTTGATGAATGGTATAATTTTAAAGACATGCAACCAGGTTTGCATATTCTTATGACCATCGATGAAAAATCATATCAAGGTGGTGAAATGGGCGATACGCATCCAATGGCTTGGTACCATAAATTTGATGGAGGTAAAGCATTTTATACGGAGCTAGGTCATACCAACGAATCTTACGCTGATCCGCTTTTTCTGTCTCACATCCTTGGAGGCATTAGGTATGCGGCTAAATAGCGGCAAGAGCCTGTGTGATATCTGCTAGGATATCATCTCTGTGCTCGAGTCCTACGCTGATTCTAATAAGTCCGGGTGTGATATTAACAGCGAGTCTTTCAGCTTCTGAAAGTTTTGCGTGTGTGGTGCTGGCAGGGTGAGAAGCAATGCTTCTTGTGTCTCCAAGGTTAGCCGTTAAAGACAGCATCTTTAAATGGTTTAAAAATGTTTTTCCGGCTTCTAATCCACCTTTTAATTCAAAGCAAACAATGCCACCACCATTTGTCATTTGTTTTTTAGCAATACTATGTTGTGGATGACTTGCTAAAAATGGATAACGCAGTGTAGCAATGGCTGCATGATTTTCTAATGCCTCTGCAATAAATAAAGCATTGGAAGCGTGCCTTTCCATACGTACATCTAATGTTTCGATACTCTTACTTAAAAGCCATGCATTAAATGGAGAAAGTGCAGGTCCTGTGCTTCTGCAAAACAGGTAAATATTTTTAATGAGTTCTTTTTTGCCAACAACTACGCCACCTAATACACGGCCTTGACCATCTATCCATTTGGTTGCCGAGTGTACTACTAAATCTGCACCAAAGTCTATGGGGCGTTGGTTTACAGGCGTTGCAAAACAATTGTCAACGTTTAAAATAAGGTTGTGTTTTTTAGCAACCCTGCCAATCATTTCTAAATCTAAAATATCTAGTCCTGGGTTGGTAGGTGTTTCTAAATAAATCATTTTTGTTGCTGGTGTGATAGCGGCTTCCCACTCGGCTTCAGTTGCTGTTGCTAACACATAGGATGTGTCGATGCCATAGTTAGGAAGGTATTTTGCAATCACCGTATGTGTGCTACCAAAAATAGAATTACATGAAAGTAAATGATCACCCTTTTTTAATAGCGCCATAAAAGATCCAAAAACAGCACTCATGCCAGAAGCTGTTGCGTAACCTGCTTCGGCGCCTTCTAACGCACAAATTTTATCTGTAAATTCCTGCACATTGGGATTGCTGAATCTGCTGTAAATATTATCATCCGTTTCATCTGCAAAAGCAGCGCGCATACTTTCTGCATCATCAAAACAAAAGCTACTCGTCAAATAAAGTGGACTGCTATGTTCCATTTCATTTGTTTGCGTGGTTCTAATTCTTATGGCGTCTGTTTGCGGCTTTGACATAGTATATATAGATGCGTTGCAGCAAAGGTAAGGTTCATAAACAACCTACCGCTGCTAGCTTTCTAAAATATTTTATGTCTAGTGGCCAACTTGTAGTTATTTTGTGCTTGATGCAGTCGCAAACTCAATATCTAACATACAAACACCCGTTCGTTTTGGAATGCGGTGAAGTGTTGCCTAGCTTAACCATTGCTTACCATACCTATGGCGCCAAAAATGAAGCTGGCACCAATGTGGTATGGGTTTGTCATGCTTTAACAGCAAATGCAGATGTGTCGGATTGGTGGAAAGGATTGGTGGGAAATGGGTCACTTATTAATGAGCAGGATTATTTTATTGTTTGTGCAAATATTATTGGGTCTTGTTATGGGTCTACTGGTCCACTTAGTGAAAACCCAAATACCGGTACTCCCTATTTTTCAAGTTTCCCTTCTGTAACCATTAGGGATATGGTAAATGCACATATCTTATTGAGAGAAGCACTTGGTATTCATTCCATTGCTTTATTAATGGGAGGAAGCATGGGAGGCTATCAGGCCCTCGAATGGTCTTTACTTGAACCTACCCGCATTCAAAAGTTGTTTTTAATTGCTACATCGCCATCCGAAAGTGCTTGGGGTGTTGCTGTTCATACGGCGCAGCGTTTAGCTATTGAGGCTGATCCTACATGGAATTCGATGGATGCAAATGCAGGTGCTGCAGGTTTAAAAGCAGCGCGGGCCATTGGTATGTTAACCTACCGTAATTATGGAATTTTTCAGGAAGCACAAACCGATCCTGATCCAGAAAAAATAGACAATTTTAAAGCGTCTTCTTATATCAATTACCAGGGCGATAAACTTGTTAAAAGATTTAATGCCTACTCGTATTGGTTACTTACCAAATCAATGGATAGTCATCATTTGTCTAGAGGAAGAGGCATGGATTTAATGGCAGCGCTTCATGCCATTAATATTCCAACGCTAATTATTGGCATTAAAAGTGACATATTATGTCCACTAGAAGAGCAGCGTTTTATGGCAGCTCATTTACCCAATGCACAACTCGTAGAAATTGATTCTACTTACGGGCATGATGGTTTTATTATTGAAACCAAACAAATTACCACGCATCTAGCTCCGTTTTTACAATAAATTTTTATTTACTGCGGATGATAAATGCTTTTCGCATTTTTGTAAACCTCCTCTTTATTTAAGGTCATCTTTTTTGTTTGTTGACGCGTATACATTTCCATTTGGTCTGTGTAATGAGTCGAGTTTTGTTGCGCAGAAGCACCATAAACATTGAGTGACTCAATTTGCGGTCCGTCTTTGGTAAACCTTACCAGCTCTATATATGCGTCTCCCTGATTGCCTTTCCATTTGCCATCTTTGTATGGAACGGAGTACATCGGTGCAAGCACATCTGGTAAGCCTGGAAGTGGAATTTCTTTAGTACCACGAACCAATTTTTGAACTTCACCTAAACGAATATTTGTTTTTCCAAAATCCTTGAGCATGGTTTGTTTCGCTTCTCTTAATAATTGTGCGGCTAAAGTTTTGCTGATGATTTTATTTTGAAGGTAAAGGGCTTTGTTGTTGCTTGCCGCAGCCTGTACAAAAAAGAATGTACCTGCGCCAATATTATCAACATCAGCGTTTCTGTTCCAATTATTTAATTGCGTAATGATGTCTGCGATATCTGGGAATTCGGTGCTGTTTAATAAAAAAACAGAATCTATTTTACTAGGAAAATAAAAAGAAGACGGGTACTGTCTATCAAATTTAATGCGTTTAAAATCTTCATAACTGACTTTGTTGAGTGGCGTAATGAGTTCGTCAAAACGCATGCTCCTATTGTTTTCTAGCGTTTCATAGCCCATGGTTGGGTCTTTAATAACCGGGTTATCTTGGCCTAGTGTGCTATGAAAAGGAGAGTGGTTGGTATTGTATACATAGCCCGCTTTAGGTTGCAGCACCTGAGGTAAATCTGAAAGTGGATGAAGGTTGGTCCACAGTGTTTTGCTGGTATTGCCAGGTAGTGTTGTTTTCCAATTGTAGGCTTTGTCTCTAACCGGAATTCGGCCGTTACTAATGTAAAATATCGTATCGTAACGATCGGCGTAAACAATGTTGTAGCCGGGAATGGCAAGCATGTTTAATGCTTTTTTAAATTCAGTAAAGTTTTTTGCCTTGTTAAAAGTATACCACTGTTCTAGTCCTCTTATATCCATTTGTGCTGGCATACGTATAGAAAAAACGCCTCTTGGTGTGATAATCGTTGGTCCGTATTTGCTCCAATATGCTTTTTTGCTGAGGGGTACCATAACACCCGCAATTTTTACTTTAAGGGGTGCCGATTTTGTTTCTAATGTTTCCCATGCACCATCAAATTTGTATTGTAATTTATTGGCAGGGTTCATTTCTAATTGATACACGTCTAATTTATCAGGAGCATTTACAGTATGTGCCCATCCAAGGTATTCGTTACAACCGTGTAAGATGCAGGGAGCGCCCGGAAAGTTAGCGCCAATAATATTCCAGCCATCTTCACTACATAAATGTGCTTCATAAAAAGCAACAGGGCCTTCGAGAGGCTGATGTGCGTTGATGTCTAGGTATACTTGACCATCGGTGGTTTTGGCGCTGTTAAACGCAAATGCATTGCTGCCTGCTGTTTTATAATTTTCTAATAATGGAACCGTGCCGCCAAAAATAGAACTCAATGCTTTATCTGCACCAGACAACACGCAAAGTTGTAGCACCGAATATTGTACCATGTCTTTGGGGGTTACTGGAAATATTTTTTTGAGAAGTACTTGTTTTGGATGTGCTGCAGCATATGCATTTAATCCGGCCGCATAGCCTTCTAATAATTTTTTAAACGCTGGGCTTAAATCAGATTCGTATTTTTCTTCTACTAATTCAGGGATACGTAATAAGTGTATGATATAATCTATAGAAGCACCTTTTTTACCTTGGTATTGTGCCAGCATAGACTTGCCCGCCATTAATGATTGTTGTATGGTGCCAAAATCATCTTCTGCATGTGCCCAAGCAAGGCCATACGCTACATCCGGATCGGTTTTGCCAAAAATATGGGGCACACCATAGCTGTCTCTAACAATGTCAATTTTTGCAGGGTTTATTTGCGCACGTAATTGAATAGCGAATAAACAGATAAATAGTAAAGTCAGTAATCTCATAAATAAAATTCTTAATAGTCTTTCAATTCGTTGGTAGACGATTTCTCATTATTTTGTTTTCGAAAAAGTTCATGAAAAAAGCCGAGCACCAAAAAGTCTCTGCCAATTTCATCATTTATTTTATAGTCAAATTGGTGAAGGTAGCCAATTTGTAGTGTTGTTTCTTTATTGGGCTTGAAGCTAAACGCATACTGAAGTCTATTTCTTTCAAAGTAGGGTTCCTTGCTCGTAAAAAATAATTCGTTGCTAATACTAGTTTGAAAAGGCTGGTATCCTTTTCTTTCCTGGCCAAAGGGGTATGAAACGCCAAGCCTATACCGCTGTCTATCTCTGAACCCGTTACTGGTAAATCTTAATTCGGTTCTGTAACGCTGTTCTATTTTGATTTTTCCTATCGATTGAAATAAAATGAGCTGCGGCCAGACTCTAAATTCGTTGTTGTTTTTAGGTGTAATAAAGTTGCCGCCTTCTTGAAAAGTTTGATAGCTACCCGCACCAAGCGTTACTTGCCATTGCTTATTTACTTTATAATTGAAGCCGCCTTTGTATTCGTAATAGTGGAAATGGTTATAAAATTTTAGAGAACGAAGCTGCGTTTCCCCAAATACACTCCATTTATTTGACATCTTATATTTTAAGTTCAGAATATTCCAACTCCCCAAATCAAATTTTTGAGAAAAACTTATATTTGTTACAAGAAGTAAAATATAGAGGAGGGTAGTTTTGTTTTTCATAAATAGTGTAGCCAAGTCCTTGTTTAATTATTCTTTTCCAGATTTTGTATTATTTTTATTAAAACTTACGCATGTCAATTATCAAACAAGTTAAAGAGTATCTCTTTATTTCAAAAAGAGACCCCAATGAGCCACGCACTCAGTGGATGAAATACATGCATGGAATGAACCGTATTTCACTTTTTATGTTTTTGATTGCGGTAATTATAATCCTGTTTAAGACGCTGATTTTACCCCTCATGAATAAATAATTTAGGGCCAGCTAGTTCCATGATTTCTTTGGCAACTTTTGCAGAAGCGTCTCCGCCACCTGCTGCTAGTAATGCATGTAAAGATTGGTAGTTATCCATTACTTCTTTTCTGTTCGCTTCATTTTCTGTGATATTGCGAAGTGCTGCGGTTAATTGCTGCTCCGTTAATTTTTCTTGAATAATTTCTTGGACAATTTCTTTGTCCATTATCAGGTTCACTAAAGAAATGAATTTTATTTTTACGAGCCATTTTGCAATTTGGTATGAAAACTTGCTGGTTTTGTAGCACACCACTTCTGGTACTTTAAAAAGCGCTGTTTCTAATGTAGCAGTACCGCTTGTAACAAGTGCGGCATCTGCAACACTGAGTAAGTCGTAGGTGTTATTTTTAACAAGTGCTACATTGGCGTAGCCCATTAAAAAGCGGTTGTAAAAAGGGGCGTCTTGCCCTGGTGCTTGCGCCACCATAAAAGTGTAGTCCGGAAAATGTGGCGTTACACTTAGCATGATGGGAAGCATTTTGATAATCTCTTGTTTTCTACTTCCTGGTAATAATGCAATTACTTTTTTATTGTCTGTTACAAGTGGGGTATTGCTTTTGAAGGATTCAATGACCTGTAATAGTGGATGACCTACATAGGTAACATCCCAATTCCATTTATTTTTAAAATATTCTTTTTCAAAAGGAAGTATGCAAAACATTTTATCAATGCACAGCTTCATCTTTTTAACCCTGTTTTCTTTCCATGCCCAAACCTGCGGTGCGATATAATATACAACCCTGAATCCTTGTTTTTTTGCCCATTCGGCAATACGTAAATTAAAACCAGGGTAGTCTACAAGTACGAGTACGTCGGGTTGCCAAGCATCAATATCTTGTTTGCAAAACCGGATGTTTTGTAAAATGGTGGGTAGGTTTTTGATCACCTCTAAAAAGCCCATAAAGGCAAGATCTCTATAATGTTTTACAAGGGAAGCCCCCGCCTGTTGCATTAAATCACCTCCCCATGCCTTAATACTGGCGGCAGGGTCCAGCTTTTTAATTTCTTTGATGAGGTTACTGCCGTGTAGGTCTCCGCTGGCCTCACCAGCAATAATATAGTACTTCATAGGCTCCTTGCAATTTACGTCAGATGGGCCAAAATGTTAATAAAACTAAAAAAATAGTTAAAAAACTAAAAATTTAGTTGTTAAACTAAAAAATTAGTTTTAGCATTGTGTTTCAAATGTAAATGTGTATGAAACCATTAACAAAAGCAGAAGAGCAAGTGATGCAGCAGGTATGGAAATTATCTAGTGCCTATTTAAAGGATATTGTAGAAGCATATCCTACACCAAGACCGCATACCAATACGGTGGCAACCCTTGTTAAAATTTTGGTAGACAAAGGATACATTGGCGTAGAGGCCATGGGTAGGGTGCACCGATATTTTCCTTTAGTGAGTAAAGAATCTTATTCTACCAATTCTATTAAATCTTTGGTGGACGCTTATTTTGAAGGCTCATTTAGTGAAGCTGTTTCTTGCATGTTGCAGCAAAAAGAAATCAGTGTTCAAGAATTGGAACTCTTATTAAATCAACTGAAACAATCAAAAAAATAAGTCATGTATCCAACACTTTATTACTTGTTACAAGTGCTTGTATGTAGTGCCGTTTTGATGGTTTATTATTTACTCGTACTGCGCAATAAAAAATTTCATCAATACAACCGGTTTTATTTACTTGGCGTTGCGGTAGTGTCTTGGATCGTTCCGCTCATTAAAATAGTTTGGGAGCAGCAGCATGCTGGTGTTAGGCAAGTAGATTTGTTAACAGTTGTTGCAGCAAGTAATTCTGAAATAGAAGCCATGGTTGCTTCAAAACAAGAATCGGTTGATTGGCTTTCATTGCTTCCAAATTTGTATGTTGGGGTATCTATTTGTTTGGCAATTGCGATGATTGTTTCATTGTATAGGATTTATAAAATTTATACAACACACGAATGTCGAAATCTGCAAGAGTTTTATTTAGTAATGACGCGCGTAAAGGGGACGCCCTTTTCTTTTTTTAGTTATATTTTTTGGAATGCCGAAATTGACATCCAAACACCTGCCGGCAAGCAAATTTTGCAACATGAGTTAACGCATGTGAAGCAGTTTCATTCTATTGATAAAATAGGTATGCAATTGATTTTGATTGTTGGCTGGTTCAATCCTTTCTTTTGGCTGCTCAGAAAAGAGCTGCACATGATTCACGAATTCATTGCCGATAAAAAATCGGTAGAAAACGGGGATGCTGCTAGCTTGGCTCAAATGTTGTTGACTACGGCTTATCCCGGACAACAATTTTCACTCACCAATCCATTCTTTTTTTCACCAATTAAACGAAGATTAAAAATGCTTACGACCAACCAAAATCCAACATTTAATTATGTTAGAAGGCTTATTGCACTTCCACTTTTAGCGGTGGTTGTTTTACTATTTGCTTTTAGAGCAAAAGAAAATACGAATACTGTTGCGCCACTTTCAAAAACCTACACTGTTGTGTTAAATGCAGGACATGGTGGAGAAGATAAAGGTGCTATTGCAGCAGATGGAACAACTGAGGCTCAGTTAACCCTTGCCATTGTACATCAAATGCAGGCCCTCAACAAAAATGATAAAGTTAAACTGGTATTAACACGTGATGCAGATGTTACACAATCTGTGGTAGCAATTTCTGAATTCGCAAATGCACAATCTCCAGATTTATTTGTTTCAATTCATGTAAACAATGTAGTTGGTTCTACTGCTAAGAAAGCTAAATATGAAGGTGCTGAAATTTATATGGCTGCAAAAAATAAAGCAGTTAATTATGACGCTAATTACACATTGGCAAATCATTTAGCAGCATCATTGCAAGAAGTTGGTACGCCATTTAATGGAGTAAAAACAAGAGACATGGGCATTTGGGTGTTACAGGCTGTTAAATGCCCGTCTGCAATTATTGAAACGGGTTACTTAAGTAATAGTAAAGACCTTACTAAAATGAAAGATGCGGGTTACCAACAAAAGTTGGCAGCAAGTATTTTAAAAGGGATTGAAAATTATTTAAGCAATCAAGAGCGTGGAACTAACAATGTTGTCATTGATACCGTTAAAAAAGCAATCTTTGTTCAAGGCTATAAAATTTCACCAGAAGATACTTTAATAGCTTCTAAAGAGAAGGGTAGTAGTATCGTTATTAAAATGGATGGGGCCGGTGCTAAAACAAATGGACAAAAGCCGATGTATGTTTTAGATGGAGAAGTTATATCTGAATCAATAATGAGTGTGATTGATCCAAACAAAATTGAAGCCATCAATGTATTAAAAGGTCCATCTGCAACAGCACTCTATGGCGATAAGGGTAAAGATGGCGTTATACTCATTACAACCAAAAAGGGAAATGCCGGAAAAGATGCTAGAGAACCTATTGTTGTACAAGGTTATAAAATAGACAAAAGTAAGTTTGAAGTTGTTGCAGATACTATTAAAGCAGATGTAAAATCTATTTTGATCAAGTCTAACAATTTAGCAGATGCCAAATCAATGTCAAAGAACATGGATGAGGTTACTGTTTTGCAAGGAAATTCGATTGTCATTAAAACGGAAGGGAAAAAAGTGTCTGCCCTTATTTTTGTAGATGGCGAGAAAAAAACACAAAAAGAAATGGATGCTATGTCTCCAGATCAAATAAAGTCTGTTGAAATATTAAAAGGCGATGCAGCCATTAAAGCATATGGTGCAGAAGCTAAAGATGGTGTTATCAAAATTACCACCAAGAAAAAAGTAAACTTATAAAAACCACTTAACGGCTAAGGACGCTAATGCATACAAACAAGTTGCAATAAATACGCCCTTAGCCGTTTTGTCTTTTTGCGCATTGATATAGAGCGTAAAAACAACAGCGTTGCATATGAGGCAAAGGCTTACAATGGCCGTTAGTAAAGACTTTTGCAGTATTAGTACTTCAAAAAATTCGGAAAGTGTAAAACGGCTAAATTTATAAAAGTAATAGCCAAATAATCCTACAATTGGCGTTAAACAACCAAGTACAATGCCAAGTTTTAAATCGTCTCTTTTGAATATCATAATTTCCATTTTGTTTCTAAGGTCTTTTTAAGACCATAGTGTGTAAGGTCAAATTGAACAGGAACCACACTTACATAATTGTGTTTGAGTGCCCATGAATCAGTGTCTTTACTAGATTCTAAATTATTGAATTCGCCAGTAAGCCAGTAATATTTTTTACCGTGTGGATCTTTACGTTGGTCAAATTTTTCTTCGTATTTGGCATAGGCCTGTCTACAAATTTTAATCCCTTTAATTAATTTTTCATCCACTGCAGGGATATTTACATTGAGGCATAAATGTTTGTCAAGTGGTTTACCTGCAAGCATTTTTTCTACAATGATGCGTACGTATTTTTGTGCACCTGAAAAGTCAGCGTCGATGCTATAATCGAGTAATGAAAATCCGATACTAGGAATACTTTCGATAGATGCTTCTAATGCCGCCGACATGGTGCCTGAATAAATCACATTAATGGAGTGGTTGGCTCCATGATTGATGCCACTTAAGCAAATGGTAGGCTTTTTATGCAAAACAACGTCTACTGCTAGTTTAACACAGTCTACAGGGGTGCCACTGCAACTATAGGTTTCTACCCCTTCAAATACATTTACTTTTTGGAGGCGTAAAGGGTGCCCAATGGTAATGGCGTGACCCATGCCACTTTGGGGCTTATCTGGGGCCACTACAACAATGCGTCCTAGGCCTTTAACGGCTTCTACCAGGGCTTTGATGCCTGGGGCCGTAACGCTGTCATCGTTGGTGATTAATATGGTTGGGATTTCCTTTGTTTTTGCTGATTTTGCCATGGGTGCAAGATACAAATAGAAAAATACTAAAAATAAATTTGGTAATACTAAAAATATTAGTATTTTGCAGCTAAATCAATTAGTTATGTCAAACGCCGGAAAAAATTTACGTCACTTGCGCAAGCAGCGTGGTTGGACCCAGGAAGAATTTGCAAATAAGCTAAACATTAAAAGAAGCCTTGTTGGCGCCTACGAAGAAGAGCGTGCCGAGCCTCGTTTGGAGGTGATGGAAGCCATTTGTTCTTTGTTCAAGCTCAGTTTAGAGGACTTCTTATTTCAAGATCTTACAGGTAGCACGCCAAAGGGGGTTTCTTACCTCGAAAGTCGCAGGCAATTAAAAATGATTGCCGAGTCTGCTCAAATTAGTTTTGTGCCAGTAAAAGCTGCCGCAGGTTATTTAGCGGGCTACGCTGATCCTGAATTTGTAGATGAGCTTAATACCTTTACCCTACCTATGTTAGCGCCTGGTCAATACCGCGCTTTTGAAATAGTGGGGGATAGCATGTTGCCAACCCCAAGTGGTAGTGTGATTGTAGGTGAAAAAGTAGAAAATTTTGATGAGGTTAAAAATAGCAACACCTACGTAGTGCTTTCTAAAAGCGAAGGTGTGGTATATAAGCGTATTGTACGCGACAACGAGAAAAAGAATAACCTCACGCTTATTAGTGACAATCCACAGTACGAGCCTTACCATGTAAATGCAGAGGATGTATTAGAAGTATGGAAGGCCGTTTATATTTTGCAAAAAGCCAGTGCAGTGCCAAGGTGGGATGTAAACCAACTAGCCGGAATGGTTAATAATTTGCAGGAGCAGGTGAGTACACTAAAAAGTAAGCTTAACTAATAGGGCCTATTGGTTTCATTATTTTAACCATTGGTACTTTTTTTAAGGGGGCAAACGATAGTTTCAACTATTTTTGCCCCCTTTTATGTTTATGCGCAAAATAATAATAAGTATACTGTTGGTTTTGGTCGTTGCCTTTGGGATAGCGCAGCCTAAAAAAATTGCAGCCCTCAAAATAAATACCACAATTAAATTGGATGGGTCTTTGGATGAACTTATCTGGGGCCAGGCAGCTTCTGCTACTAATTTTATTCAAAATAGCCCACAATTGGGCGCTCCATCTTCAGAACCAAGTAAGGTTTCTATATTATATGACGATCAGGCCATTTATGTTGGTGCATATTTATACGGCAAACCTCAAAATATTAGAAAGCAATTAACAGCAAGAGATGGCGAGCAGCGTAAAGACGTAGATTATTTTGCTGTATTTTTTGATACCTATAACGATGATCAAAATGCTGTTCAATTTTTAGTAACCACACGCAATGTGCAATCGGATGCAAGACTACTGCCTAATTTAACCAGCCAGTTTGGTCCACCATCTGATTATTCTTGGGATGCAGTGTGGGAGAGTAAGGTTCAAATGCATGCAGATGGTTGGTCGGTAGAAATAAAAATTCCATATTCGGCACTTCGCTTTTCAAAAAAAGAAATACAAGACTGGGGTGTCAATTTTGAACGTTACGATAGAGGTAGCAATGAAAATGGTTATTGGAATAAAATTGATCCCAATCAAAACGGATTTGTCAATCAGTTTGGTGATCTAACAGGGTTGCAAAATATTGAACCGCCACTTCGTTTGTCTTTGCTGCCTTATGTGTCTGCAGGTTCAAGGTCTGTACCTTATGCAAATGGTATTACAAATAAAAACTTTTTACGTAGTGGGGGTATGGATGTGAAATATGGAGTGAACGAAAGTTTTACGCTAGACGCAACACTTATTCCTGATTTTGGACAAGTGGTTTCTGATAATGTGGTACTTAATTTAACACCTTACGAAGTTCAGTTTCAAGAAAATCGTCCATTTTTTACAGAGGGGATTGAGTTATTTAATAAGTCTGCACTGTTTTATTCGAGACGCATTGGGTCTACGCCAGAAGGTTATTATGCCATCAATAATAAAGTGGCTAACAATAGTAATTTGTCTATTATTTCAAACCCAGGTATATCGCAACTGTATAACGCCACTAAATTTTCTGGAAGAAATAAAAAGAAATTAGGGATTGGTGTATTTAATGCACTTGTGGCACCAACTACAGCAACTATTTTAGATAAAACAACGGGCGTAAAAACAAATTACGAAACGAGCCCTTTAACCAATTACAATATTTTGGTGTTGGATCAGGCACTTGCTGGTAGGTCGTCTCTTACATTTACCAATAGCAATGTATGGCGCAGTGGGGGCTCTCGTAATGCCAATGTTACCGGATTAGATGCAAGTTTGTTTGATAAAACCAATACGCATCAGCTTATTTGGAATGGAAGGGTGAGTGCAATTTCTGGAGTAGATAATTATACAGGGTTTAAAAATATTTTGGCTTTTGCAAAAGTGAGTGGGAAAGTGCAGTATTTATTACATACCAATATTGAGTCTGATAGGTACGATCCCAACGATATGGGATTTTTGTTAGCGCCCAACGAGTTTTCGGGTATTGCGCGAATCAGCTACAATCAGTTTAAGCCTACCAAAAAGTTTTTACAATACAGTTACACGCTTAGTTTACAGCCTTCCTATTTATACAAACCCAATGTATTTACCAATTTTGTTATTAGTGCAAAAGGTTTCTGGTTTTTTAAAAATTTCTGGGATGCATCTGTAAATATTATGATTCAGCCGCAGTGGCAACATGATTATTTTGAAATGAGAACTGCAGGTTTAATGATTAAAAGGACTGGTTATTTTTATACAGGTGTTTCAGGAAGTTCCGATAGTCGCAAACAATTTTTTTTCAGATACAATGTAGGCTTTGCAGAATCGCCAATACCTAACGACGCTTATATCAGTTTAAATATTGCCCCGCGCTATCGTTTTGATGATCACTTTAGTTTGGATATTGATTTAAAAAGAGATGAGGATAATGGTCAGTACGGTTATGCATTTAGAAATGCAGCGGGTGTGCCTATCGCAGGCCGCCGGAAGGTCACCAGTTTTACAAGTATTGTAAATGGTATTTATAATTTTAATGCACGCATGAATATATCTGCGCGGGCTAGACATTATTGGAGTAAGGTGGAGTACGAAAATTTTTATAATGTTTTGCAAAATGGGGGTTTGTCTGAAATAGCTTTTGTGCCTGGTAAAAATCAAAACTTTAATGTGTTTAACATCGATATGTTTTACACCTGGGACTTTGCTTACGGAAGTAGGTTTATTATAGGGTGGAAAAACTGGTTAGGATCTGATTTTAATTTGCCTTACGAGTCGTACAAAAATTATACCACCAATGCGAGAGCTGTGTTTCAGCAGCCACATGGTAACGAAATTACCTGTAAGCTTATTTACTATCTAGACTATATGAAGTTAAAAGCAAAGAATCCTTTAAAGCCTTAGTAGGCGTATGTTTTAGCGGCTTTGATTTGTCCGTTTTGTTTTCTAAAAAAGTACAAATTTTTGTTTTCTTGGTAGTCTGTTTGACTTTTTATACTACTATTAAATACAGGTACTATTTTAAAGCTATTAAAAACGTTTGTTGGTTTGGTAAATAGGCTACCTGTAAAATAAAGTAAAGTTTCGTAGCCTTTAAAAAACTGATCGCTTGGGCGGCCTTGGTATTTGAGTTTATAGGCGTTTGTTAATTGCTTTAATAATTTTTCATTGCCATTAAAATAATAAGGGCTTGCGTAAATAATTTCTACATTGGGAACATCCAATGTTTTAAGACCATCCCATGTTGGCATGCCAATAACAGTGGATTTATAAATAGGATTTTCGTTCAATACTTTTATAAGCGCAGCGCCAAAGCTTTCTTTGAGACTACCGCACATGATAATATTTTGTTTGGTGGAGTCTAAATAGGGTAGGATGTCACCAAAAACGATGCTATCCTGTAATTCAATATTTAAAAAGGAGAGTGCCTGTTTGCTAACACTACCTGATATAATATTTTGAATATAATCTTCGGTGGGTCCTTTTTTCTTGCAATACAAGATGGTGTTTTTTGCAAAGTTATTTTGCAGATAACTGTTAATTGCCTCACACTGTGTTTTTAGTGTTGGGTTTAAAATAGTAAAAAACGGATTATTGGTAACCCCTGCATCGTTAGGAAAAACAGCTGATACCATGGGTGTTTGGTGCGCGAGTGCAAAATCGGCAATAAGTTTTGTGTCGGCTCTATTGGTAACAGCACTGATTATTAGCCCTGTATTTTGTATGCTAGAATCGGTAAGAAGAGTTGCTAATGAATTGTTTTTTTGTTTGGCATCAATGATGCGAATTTCTAAAGGGGTATTTGTTTTGTTTAAAGAATCTATAGCCATTAAAATGCCGTTGTAAAAATCAAGCCCAGGGAGCATGGTTTTAGGTAAATTATTATTACCTAAAGTGTAATCGGCTCCATTAAACGCAGCATCAATTTCTAGCGAAATGAATACAACAACCTTTTTTGCTACTGGAATGGTGGAGGTTGTTTGCGCATATGTCTTGGCAAAGCAGCTTAACAATAAAACAAAGAGAGTCGTATACAGTAGGCTACTTTTCATAACATATTATTTTACTCCCACTCAATGGTTGCAGGCGGTTTGCTGCTAATGTCATATACCACACGATTAATGCCCCTTACCTGATTGATAATTTCGTTTGAAACATGCGCTAAAAATGAATAGGGTAAATGTGCCCAATCGGCGGTCATCCCATCTACAGAGGTTACTGCTCTTAATGCAACCGTAAACTCGTAAGTTCTTTCGTCACCCATTACGCCAACACTTTTTACGGGGAGTAAAATAGTGCCTGCCTGCCAAACCTCGGTATATAAATTGTGTGATTTTAAAGCATTGATATAAATGGCGTCTGCTGCTTGTAATAAAGCTACTTTTTCGGCATTTACTTCGCCAAGTATTCTGATGGCAAGCCCTGGTCCAGGAAAAGGATGTCTATTAATCATGTCGGCAGGAATACCAAGTTCTAAACCTACTCTGCGTACTTCATCTTTAAATAAATACCTAAGTGGTTCTACTAAAGATAAATGCATGGTATCTGGAAGTCCACCCACATTGTGGTGCGACTTAATAGTTTGTGAAGGTCCATGAACACTTACACTTTCAATAACGTCTGGATAAATGGTGCCCTGTCCTAAAAAACTTACGTCTTTTACTTTAGCAGCTTCTTCTTGGAAAACATCAATAAATAATTTACCAATAACTTTTCTTTTGGCTTCCGGGTCTGTTTTATCTTTTAAGTCTGCGTAGAATCTTTCTTTTGCATCGATGCCCGTTACATTCAGGCCAAGCTCTTTGTACATTTCTAACACTTGTTCAAACTCACCCTGACGTAATACGCCGTTGTCTACAAAAATGCCGTGAAGTCTTGTGCCAATGGCTTTGCTTATAAGTGTTGCTGCAACAGTGCTATCTACACCACCGCTAAGCGCCATGATTACTTGACGGTCTCCAATTTGCTCTTTTAATTTTGCAACGGTTTCTGTTACAAATGAAGCAGGGGTCCAGTTCTGGCTGCATCCGCAAGTGTTCACCAAAAAGTTTTTGATAATTAATTTGCCTTGCGTAGAATGGTATACTTCAGGATGAAATTGTAATCCAAATAATGGATGTGTATCTGTGGTAGTTTTTTTAAATGCTGCAATAGGAATACTTTCTGTGGTTGCTGTAATTTGAAAACCCTCCGGTAAAGCAACAATAGAATCGGAGTGGCTCATCCATACTTGCGATCCATTATCAACACCAGCAAGTAAAGTGTCTTGTTCTTGTATTTGTAAATGTGCGCGGCCGTATTCTCTTTTATTTGATTTGTTAACCGTGCCGCCAAATGTTTTAGCGGTTAATTGCGCTCCATAACAAACCCCTAGTACGGGAACTTTTTGTATGAAACTTGCAATGTCTACAACAGGAGCATTTTCTTCGTTCACACTAAATGGAGATCCACTTAATATGATTCCTTTTAATCCGGGCTCAAAAGTAAATGACTTATGAAAGGGGATGATTTCGCAATACACATTGGCCTCTCTAACCGCTCTGGCAATTAACTGTGTATACTGGCTACCAAAATCTAGGATAAGAATTTTTTCTGTCATAGCTGCGAAGTTAATTGAAATTGGGAGCACAAAAAAAACCAACCCGCAGGGTTGGTTTTAATAATATCTATCAAAGTTGATAAGTATCTGCTTTGCCGTGTAACTTATGCAGCAGCAACAGCCTTTTTGGCTAGTTTGCTCTTTAAGTTAGCAGCTTTATTTTTGTGGATAATACCACGCTTAGCAAGTTTATCAATCATCGAAATGACGTTTGGTAATGCTTCTGTATAAGCTTTGGTATCAGTACCGGCTTTAAGTTCACGAACTGCATTACGGGTAGTTTTACCATAGTAACGATTACGCTCGCGACGTTTAGCCGCTTGTCTCACATCTTTTTTAGTAGCTGAATGGTTTGCCATGTTCTAATTTTTTTCAGGACGGCAAAGGTAAGGGCTAGACCTCAAAGTTTGAAATTTTATTCAAAAAAAACATCGATTTCGTTAATTTTCAATGAAATTACCCCTTTTTTTCTCCTTTTTATGACCGATATTTGCTCGGCAATTTGATAAATTAGACTCGTAAGACTATCACATGAAGGATTTTTCTTATATAACCAATTCCCATCCCGCTTTTATAGAAGAGACCTATAAAGCGTTTGTACAAGATCCAAGTTCGGTAGACCCAGACTTAAAAAAGTTTTTTGAAGGCTTTGATTTTGCAGTTTCTAATGGTCATGCAGGAAGTGGCGCGCCTACTACTGCAACTACCGCTGCATCCACAAGTAGTACTGGTATAGATTGGCAAAAAGAAATCAATGTGTACCGTCTTATTTTGGGTTATCGAAATAGAGGGCATTTATTGGCGTTAACAAATCCAATTAGACCGCGTAAAGACAGACAAGCCAATTTAGATTTATCTTATTTTGGATTATCTGATGCTGATTTGTCGCAAACTTTTCAAGCAGGAAAATTTGTTGGCCTGGGTGCTACTTCATTAAAAAATATTTTAACGCATTTACAAACCTGCTACACCTCAAGTGTTGGTGCAGAGTTTAAATATATTAGCAGTAAAGAAAAAGTTTCGTTTTTGATTGCAGAAATGGAAACCAACTTTAAAGCGCCTATTCATTTAGAAAAAAAGAAACACATCCTCGAAAAATTAAATCAAGGTGTGATTTTTGAAAAGTTTTTACATACCAAATATATTGGTCAAAAAAGATTTTCATTAGAAGGAGGGGAGAGTACAATTGCTGCACTGGATGCTATCATTAATACCGCCGCGTCACATGACGTGCAAGAAGTTGTAATTGGTATGGCACACCGTGGTCGTTTAAATGTGCTCGCTAATATTATGGGTAAAACCTATGAGCAAATATTTAGTGAGTTTGAAGGAACTGCCATTATTGATCAAACCATGGGTAGCGGCGACGTTAAATACCATATGGGTTATGGTTCAGAAATTACAACACCCGATCAGAAAAAGATTCATTTAAAATTAGTACCTAACCCTTCACACCTTGAAGCGGTAGATCCAGTCGTACTTGGTTTTGCAAGAGCAAAAGCAGACGTGCTAGATCAAAGTGCTTTTGACAAATACTTGCCTATATTAATTCATGGTGATGCTTCTGTTGCAGGACAGGGTATTGTGTATGAAGTGCTTCAAATGAGTAACCTTCGTGGTTATCATACAGGTGGTACCATCCATTTTGTGATCAACAACCAAATTGGTTTTACCACAGATTTTGATGATGCAAGAAGTGCTGATTATTGTACATCGGTTGCTGCTATGGTGCAAGCGCCTGTGTTACACGTAAATGGTGATGATGCAGAAGCGGTTGTAAAGTGTGCCGAAATTGCAACACGTTACCGTCAAAAATTTAATTCGGACATTTTTATTGATATGGTGTGTTACCGTAGACACGGTCACAATGAGGGCGATGATCCTAAGTATACGCAACCTCAACTGTATGCATTAATTGACAAGCATCAAAATCCGAGAGAAACCTATACACAGTTTTTAATCCAAAATGGTGAGCCGGAAGCACAATCCCTTGCCAAAGAGATGGAAAAGAAATTCTGGGCTGATTTGCAAGAGCGCCTAGATGAAGTAAAACAACATCCACTCCCTTACAAATACCAAGCGCCAGAACTTGCATGGCAAAATATGGGTAAAGCAACAGAAGCAGATTTTCAATCTTCGCCAACAACTGCAATTACACAAGACAGATTTAATTTATTATTTGAGCGTTTGATGCAATTCCCTCAAGATTTTAAACCACTTAAAAAAGTGGAAAAATTATTACAGGAAAAAATCAAGCTCATGGAAGCTGAGCAAAAAGTAGACTGGGCTACTGCCGAATTAATGGCATATGGCTCATTACTTATTGATGGCAATATTGTTCGTATGAGTGGTCAGGACGTGCAGCGCGGTACGTTTAGTCACCGTCACGCCGTAATCCGTGATGAGCAAACAAATAAGGGTCATAACAGGCTCAATCATTTTACAGAAGGTCAAGAAAAATTTAGAATTTATAATTCATTGTTGAGTGAATATGGTGTGCTTGGTTTTGAATATGGTTATGCCATGGCAAACCCTAACGCACTTGTTATTTGGGAAGCGCAGTTTGGTGATTTCTGTAATGGCGCACAAACCATGATTGATCAGTTTATTGTGGCAGGTGAGCAAAAATGGCAACGTCAAAATGGACTTGTAATGTTACTGCCGCATGGTTATGAAGGGCAAGGCCCTGAGCATAGTAGTGCTCGTTTAGAGCGCTTCTTGCAAATGGCTGCCGAGTTAAACATGGTTGTAACTAATATTACTTCGGCGGCTAATTTATTCCATGCATTACGTAGACAGCTTACATGGAACTTTAGAAAGCCCATGATTAATTTTTCTCCAAAAGCAAACCTGCGTAACCCAGGCACTTATAGTAAAGTAGAGGAATTTTTACAAGGTGGCTTTAAAGAAGTAATCGATGATGTATTTGTACAAGATGCGGCTGCTGTTAAAAAAGTTTTGTTTTGCACGGGTAAAATTTATTTTGAATTAGCAGAAAAGCAAGCAAAAGAAAATAGACAAGACATTGCTGTTGTAAGACTTGAACAAATTTATCCACTAGCACAAGATCAATTAAGTGCGCTGCATAAAAAATACAGCAAGGCTACTTGGTTTTGGGTACAGGAAGAACCGCAAAACATGGGCGCGGCTAGCTTCTTAAAAATGAATTTACACACGATTAATTTTGGTGTAATTAGTAGAAGTGCAAGTGCGTCAACTGCAACCGGTTATGCAAAAGTGCATGCTGCAGAACAGTTAGAGGTTATTGAAACAGCATTTAATATTTAATTTAGCATACTTAGAAATATCATTTTATGATTGAAATAAAAGTTCCAGCAATTGGAGAATCTATCTCAGAAGTTACTTTGTTAAAGTGGACAAAAAAAGATGGCGACTACGTAGAAAGAGACGAAGTAATTGCCGAGTTTGAAAGTGAAAAAGCAACTTTTGAAGTAAATGCTGAGCAGGCGGGTGTGCTTACCACACTAGGTAAAGAAGGGGATACATTGCTTATTGGTGATGTACTTGCTAAAATTGATGAAACTGCCGAAAGGCCCGCAGCAGCTGCCGTTCCGGCCGCACCGGCTGCGCCGGCGCCAGTTGCTCCGAAATCGGAAGCACCTGTTGCTGCGATCCCTAACGATGTAAAAGCAACACCGGTAGCATCTGCTATTATTGCTGACAAAAAAGTAGACCCTACAGCCATTACTGCAACCGGTACTGGCGGAAAAATATTAAAGCAAGACGTATTAGAAGCGTTATCGCATCCGGGTAAAAAAGCGTTTGCGGGCACCGAGCTAAATTCAAGAAATGTGCGTCAAGAAAAAATGAGCGCGCTCCGCAAAACCATTAGCCGACGACTGGTAGAGTCTAAAAATACAACGGCCATGCTTACTACGTTTAACGAAGTAGACATGACGCGTATTATGGAAGTGAGAAAGCAGTTTAAAGATAAATTTAAAGAAAGCCATGGCGTTAATTTAGGCTTCATGAGCTTCTTTGCTAAAGCATGTTCTACTGCACTAGGCGAGTGGCCTTCTGTAAATGCTTATATCGATGGCGATCAAATTATTTACCACGATTACGCAGACATTAGCATTGCAGTGAGTACGCCTCGCGGTTTAACGGTGCCAGTTATGCGCAATGTAGAAAGCATGAGCATGGCTGACGTAGAAAAAACAGTGGTGATGCTTGCTGGTAAAGCGCGCGACAGTAAACTTACTGCCGACGATTTACAAGGGGGTACTTTTACCATCACCAATGGTGGTGTTTTTGGTAGCTTAATGAGTACGCCTATTATCAATATTCCTCAGAGTGCTATTTTAGGCATGCATAAAATACAGGACAGACCGATGGCTATTAATGGTCAGGTGGTTATCAGACCTATGATGTATGTAGCGCTTAGTTACGATCACCGCATTATTGATGGTCGTGAGAGTGTTGGATTTTTAGTACGTGTGAAAGAACTTCTAGAAAATCCTGAGTTACTACTCATGGGTAAAGATCCTGTTAAAACATTACTAGAACTCTAAGTGCGTTTTCAATCGTATTGCAACACGGCGGTTACTATCATTAATGCTTATAAAGGAGGTGTACCTTTTGTGCACCATCTCAAACAATATTTTGCTGCACACAAAAAGCATGGTTCTACTGATCGTAGAACCATTGCGCATTTATGTTATACCTATTACCGCCTCGGTGCTAGTATCTCAAATTTTGATACAGATAAAGGCTTACAGCTTGCTATTTTTTTATGTGAAGCCAAGCCTGGCAATTGGAGCTTTTTGTTTGAGCCGAGCTGGCTTGCAGCCTGGGGTACATTAGATCAAAAATTAGCTTTTATTAAAGAGCAGCTTCCGGGTTATAGGGTCGAAAGTATTTTTCCTTTTGCGGCGCATTTGTCGGAAGGGATGGATGCTACTGCCTTTAACAGGAGCCACCTACTACAACCTGATTTATTTATTCGCATCAGGCCCAAGCAGGAAGATGCAGTGGTCTCTAAATTAAATAAGGCGGAGATTCATTTTGAAAAAATTTCCGACACTTGCCTACGACTTGCGAGTGGAACTAAATTAGATGAAGTGCTGCTCATTAATAAAGAAGCAGTGATTCAAGATTACAGTTCACAACAAATTGGAAATGTATATGCGCTTGCCACGGAGTTTGCAGATTCTAAAAAAAGAGTGTGGGACGCCTGCGCTGCAAGTGGTGGTAAGTCTATTTTAGCGGTAGATCTTTTAGGGCAAATTAAATTAACGGCTTCTGATATGCGCGCTTCTATTTTGCGAAATTTGCAAACACGTTTTACTGCGGCGGGTATGGGCGCGTATCAATCTTTTGCAGTGGATCTTACCAGCGCGCACGATCTTAGTAATTTTGCAAAGCTTGCCGATTTTATTATTTGTGATGCGCCATGCTCGGGGAGTGGCACCTGGGGTAGAACACCCGAACACCTTGCCTTTTTTGATGAGGCTTCTATTGATAATTATAGACAACTACAACAATCAATTATTACCAACACGCTACCGTATGTAGCGGTGAATGGATATTTTTTATACAGCACCTGTTCTGTGTTTGCTGCAGAAAATGAAGCGCAGGTAAAATTTATTACAACAAATTTTCCGGCATTCAAACTTGTGCATCAGCAGTTATTTACAGGCTACACAACAAAAGCAGACACCATGTTTGCGGCACTGTTTCAGAAAAAATAAGTAAGAGAAGTTTTTGCGAAAAGTTTTTTCGCGAAAAGTTTTCGCGGCATTTATAGTAAGATGCCGCGCTGGATGACGCCACCACCGATTACGTCGTTGCCTTCATAAAAAACAGCACTTTGTCCGGGCGCAATACTTTTTACGGGCTCGTAAAAGCGTGCTCTAATGCCGTTTTCGGTATTAAATAAATGACTGGTTGCGCCACTGTCTTTGTATCTGATTTTTGTAATGGCTTCTGTACCATCTTCGATACTATCGTATTTGATCCAATTAATTTTAAGCACTTCCATATCGTTTTGATCTAGGTCTGCTTCTGTGCCTAGTACAACGGTATTGGTATTCGGGTCAATGGCTGTAACGTATGCAGGTTTGCCTAGTGCTATTTCAAGTCCTTTGCGCTGACCAATGGTATAAAAAGGATAGCCTTTGTGTTTGCCTAATCTTTTTCCTGTTTTATCTACAAACCAACCGCCATTTACTTTTTCTTCTAAGCCGTCTACATTTCTTTTTAAAAATCCACGGTAGTCATTATCCGGCACAAAACAAATTTCGTAGCTCTCGCTTTTTTTAGCAAGCTCGGGGTAGCCCATATCATGCGCCATTTGTCTGATATCTTTTTTATGGTATTGACCCAGTGGCATAATGGTTCTACTCAGTAATTCTTGATCCAGTCCCCAAAGCACATAGCTCTGATCTTTGGTATCATCAAGACCTTTACTAATAACATATCTATTGTTGGTATGTTGTCTTACAGAGGCGTAATGTCCCGTTGCAATAAAATCGCATTCAAGGGCATTGGCTCTTTTTAAAAGTGCACGCCATTTAATATGCGTATTACACATGACGCAAGGGTTGGGTGTACGGCCCGCTAAATATTCTTCAACAAAATTTTCAACCACAAAATCACCAAACTCATCACGGATGTCTAAAATAAAATGGGGGAATCCATTTTGTACGGCTGCCTGTCTAGCATCATTAAAAGAATCAATATTACAGCAGCCCGTTTCTTTGGTACTCGTGCTACCACTTGTTGCATAATCCCATGTTTTCATGGTAATGCCAATCACTTCATAGCCTTCATTGTGGAGCATAAGTGCAGCAACGGTACTATCAATACCGCCACTCATGGCAACCAATACTTTTCCTTTCCGGCTCATAGATTCTAGATTCAGGTGCAAAATTAAGCTAATCGGGGGCTAAATGCCTAAAATCCGGTTATTTCACATGATTTACACCTTACGAAAAGCGAAATTTCACTCTTTTATCCATTTTACCGATATTTACCCAAAACACACGAGATATGATAAAATTATTAGCGATTGGAAATTTAGGTAAAGACGCCGTTTTAAACAATGTAAATGGCAAAAACGTAATCAATTTTACAGTAGCACACACAGAAAGATATAAAGACGCACAAGGCAATCAAAAAGATAAAACCACTTGGGTTGATTGTGCATATTGGACAGATAGAACAGGTATCGCGCCGTATCTAAAAAAAGGTACACAAGTTTATGTAGAAGGAACACCAGATGTTAGAACCTATACCACGCAAGATGGTAGAAATGGGGCGACACTTTCGGTGCGTGTTGCATCGGTTCAACTACTGGGTGCAAAACCTAGTGAAGGTGGTGGTGCTCCACAAAGCGCGCCTTCTTATGGCGGACAATCTAGTGCACCCGCAGCTGGTGACATGAATGAGTCTGACGATCTTCCATTTTAGTTAGCATAACATGCGTTCATTATTTTTTATTGTATGTGCTGTTTTACTTGCAACCTCAAGTAAAGCGCAGGATAAACCTATATACACCGATGTACTTGTGGTGGGTGGCACCACAGGTGGTGTGGCCGCCGCTTTGCAAACTGCAAAGATGGGACTTAACACTGTTGTGGTAGAACATACACCCTGGTTGGGTGGCATGCTTTCGGCGGCGGCTGTTAGTTGCACCGATGGTAACCACGAATTACGCAGTGGTATCTGGGAAAGTTTTAGACAAGCACTTTACAAACATTACAAGTCTACCAATTTGTTTACGGGTTGGGTAAGTGAAACTTGTTTTGAACCGCATGTAGCCGATAGTATTTTTAAAGCATGGGTGCACGCGCAGCCTAACATGCAGGTATACTATCATTGGTATTTTGATAAAGCCATCATGAACGGCAACACCATTACCGGAGCCGTATTTGAAAATGTGCGCGGGCAACATTTAACCGTGTACGCAAAGCGTGTGATAGACGCCACAGATTTAGGCGATGTATATGCGGGCGCAGGGGCAGCTTACGATTTAGGTACCGAAGACAGTACCCAAAGTGGTGAAAAAATTGCTCCCGGAAAATCAGATGTCATTCAAGATTTAACATGGGCGGCTGTTTTAAAAGATTACGGCAAAGGAGCGAATAAAACAATTGCGATGCCAGCGGGCTACAATGCACTTGCATATTACTGTTCTACCGCCGATGCGCCTTGTAATGCAAAGCCATATAGTTTAGGCACACAAAAAGTGCTAGAGTATGGCCGCATAAAAACTACAGATGGTTCTTTAAAATACATGCTCAACTGGCCAGCTTTTGGTAACGATTATTACATCAATGTAGTAGAAAAAAAGCCTATCGAAAGAGAAGCGTATTATAACGCTGCTAAAAATTTTACGTTAGGGTTTATTTATTTTTTACAAACTGAATTAAAGCAACCACAAATTGGTTTAGCAACCGATGAAGTAAATGAAGGCATGGCCTTTATGCCATATAACAGAGAGGGGCGAAGGTTAAAAGGAAAAGTGCGTTTAAATATTGATCATATTGCAAAGCCGTTTAATTACAATTTGTACCGAACCGGCATTTCTGTGGGCGATTATCCCGTAGATCATCACCATGCAAGATACAATGGAAAAGTTCCTCCCATTCCTTTTCCTTCAGTACCGTCATTTAATATTCCTCTAGGTGCTTTAGTTCCAGAAAATACACAAGGATTGGTTGTTTGTGAAAAAGGAATTTCTGTAAGTAATATTGCTAATGGAACAACAAGGTTGCAACCTGTGGTTTTATTGACAGGGCAAGCTGCTGGCATGCTTGCAGCGGTGTCGTTACAACATAATACTCCAGTACAAGATGTTTCGGTAACAGCCGTTCAAAAAGCGCTTTTACAAGAAAAGGTTTACTTAATGCCTTACGCTGATGTAAAGCATACAGACAAAGCCTTTGAAGCTATTCAGTGGGTAGGTTCTTGGGGTATTATTAAAGGTATTGGAAAATCTGTGGGTTGGGCTAATAAAACTTATTTTAAACCAGATTCGTTAGTAACCTATTCAGAAATCACAACTGGCTTACAAGCACTTGTGCCGCTTACGTTTTCTGACAAAATAAAGCCAAACGATCCGGTTACAACTGCACAGTTATTTGAAATGATTGCCCGTTTTAATGCGGCCGTTGCAAAAAATAGTAAAGCAGCCCGCGCAGCTAAAATAGCAGGTGGTTTTTTAATTGCCGATCAAACCTATAAAAATGCAGGATTTGAAGTGCCTGGAATTACAAAGTCTCTAACACGTAAAGAAGCGAGTTTTATTTTATATCAGTTAGCAAAAGGGTTAGACTATCTTGATAAAGATTTTACGGGCGCGGCCTTTTTTAAATAATTTTTCATGACTGTTTTTTCTTATCATACCTTATACAATTTTACCGAGTCTGTTTTTTTAGCCATGGGTTGTTCTGCGGCCGATGCTACAACGGCTACTAAAGTGCTGATTGCTGCAGATTTACGTGGGATAGATTCACATGGCGTTGCTCGCTTAAGTGGATATGTGCGTTTGTGGGAAGCAGGCCGTATTAATGCTACGCCTAATATTCATGTGGTGCACGAAACGCCTTCTACAGCTGTAGTGGATGGTGGGGCAGGCTTAGGCCTAGTGGTTGCACCCTATGCGATGCAAATAGCAATTGATAAAGCAAAGCAGGTTGGCACCGGATGGGTATCCGTAAAAAACTCAAATCATTTTGGTATTGCAGGGTATCATGCCATGATGGCCCTCGAGCATGATATGATTGGCATGGCCATGACCAATGCAAGTGCTCTTGTAGCGCCTACATTTTCGTCAGAAAAAATGCTAGGCACCAATCCTATAGCAGTGGCTATTCCTGCTGGTTACGAGCCTGCTTTTGTAGCAGATATGGCTACCACAACAGCAGCCAATGGTAAGCTTGAAATACTGCAACGCAAAAATGCAGATGCTCCAATGGGTTGGGTGCAAGATGCGGCGGGCAATGATGTAACAGATGCTAATATTTTAAAAAAGGGTGGGGCACTGCTGCCACTTGGAAGTGATAGAGAACATGGTAGTCATAAAGGCTATGCACTTGGTTCTATTGTTGATATTTTTTCGGCGGTATTAAGTGGTGGTAGTTATGGTCCATGGGCACCGCCTTTTCCTGC